>NZ_JBEOPC010000054.1:0-3775 GCF_040309765.1 Psychrobacter sp. TB20-MNA-CIBAN-0197 | reverse complement strand
TATCTGCAATTTTCACTTAGACTAGAACTATTTTAGCGATCAGCAGTGCGCATTTGTGAATGTTCAACACGCCCTAAATGACCTTTTTATAAAAAAAGAAGAACTGCTATGATGATTTTATTGGTTATTACTATCGTTTCAGCCGCGCTCATTATTGGGGCGTTATGGGGAACTTATGGCAAGCTTCCTAATTGGCTACAAGGCAACCTATTGGCTATTGCTGGTGGCGCGCTGATGCTCGCGGTAGTATTACAAATGCTGCAGCCAGCCGTAACCCACAGTGGGCTTTTGGCGACTATCGGCTTTACGCTATTAGGCGCCGGCGTATTTACGAGCATAGACTATCTTATAGACGAAAAACTACAAAGTAGTGGCGGCGGCGGTTTGCTTGCTGCGGTCACTTTAGATGGCGTGCCAGAGAATTTAGCACTAGGAGTATCACTAATCAGTGGTAATGTCATGCAAGTTGCGGCGCTTGCTGGCTCTATTTTGTTATCTAACTTACCAGAAGCTGCTGGCGGTGCTAAACAGATGAAGGAGTCCGGGTCGAGTAATAAAAAGATACTACTCATCTGGACAGGCGCTGCAGTGTTATTATCCGTAGCAGCTATCGCTGGTAACATTCTACTGCGTGATGTGTCTAAATCGACGATAAGCTTGATAGATTGTTTTGCAGCGGGCGCCGTGATTGCTTCACTGGCGACCGAAGTCTTTCCAGATGCTTTTAAAAAAGGCAATCATTGGGCGGGCATCAGTACCGCTATTGGGCTGATTCTAGCTTTAGGATTAGATCAATTAGGGGGTTAATAAAAAAGTTATGAGATAATAAGCTATCCGCTTATGCTACAAAATATGATTAATTTTGCTAAGATTGGTGGTTCGTTGAACACTTATAACGCGACTTAAAGTATAATCCGAAAATGACGTCAGCCTAATCGCTGGCGTTTTTTATTATTCAAATCGATAGCTTTTTGGACTAAAACCATTGCACATACTTATAAAAAGTTTGGCAAACCGCGGCTATGGATATGCTGCTGCACTAAGACTGATGATGGCGATAACAAATATGTCAGAAGGATAAAGCACTCCTTTGTCATCGATCCGTCCTCTTGTTGAGTTTACAACCGAAGTTTATGAGAAGGATTCACTTATGGAAATGACATTAAATGGTTATTACACCTTGATATTAGCAACATTCGTGCTACTACTCGGGCGTTTCTTAATCAAAAAAATCAAGGTATTAGAAGACTTTAATATTCCAGAACCTGTGGTTGGTGGCTTGGTCGCTGCGATGATTGTTTATGCGCTTAATTTGATTTGGGGCTATAGCTTCAACTTCCATCAAGGGCTGCAAACTGCGACAATGCTGATGTTCTTTGCTTCCATTGGCCTGAGTGCTGATTTTGGCAGACTCAAAGCGGGCGGCTCGCCATTATTTATCTTTACAGTGGTGGTATCGGTATTTATTATCTTGCAAGATATCGTCGGCGTTGCCATGGCAAGCGCGCTAGGACTTGATCCGATGCTTGGCTTAGTGACAGGCTCTATCGCTTTGACCGGCGGACACGGTACTGCAGGCGCGTGGGGCGTCGTGCTAGAAGAAGAGTATGGCGTTGTCGGTGCGACTACTTTAGGTATCGCGGTGGCCACTTATGGCTTGGTCGCAGGTGGTCTCGTCGGGGGTCCTGTCGCGCGTAAGCTCATCCGCAGACTAGGTATCAGCCCAAGCCAAGCTGATCCCAACCCAAGCGATATCGAAAAAGTCGCGAGCTCACAGTCGCTGTATAGTACTAAGCACGACGAGGATGAGATCCTAAACGACAAAGAAATCTTTGAAAAACCTGATCATATTCGTCTGATTACCGCCTCATCGACTATTGAGTCGTTAGCGCTATTTGCTGCCGCTTTGGCTTTTGCCGATATTATGACGGCAGTGGCCGAAGGCACTTGGTTTCAGCTGCCTACCTTCGTTTGGGCGTTAGCTGCTGGGGTCATCATTCGTAACTCCCTTACTATCGTCTTTAATTTTGAAATGTTTGACCGGGCGATCGATGTCATCGGTAACGCCTCTTTGAGTCTATTCTTAGCAATGGCGCTTCTATCACTGAAGCTTTGGCAATTGACTGATTTGGCAGGTCCTGTACTGATTATCCTGTTAGTCCAAACGCTTATTATGGTGATTTATGTGTACTTCATCACCTTCAGAGTTATGGGTAAAGATTACGATGCTGCAGTACTCGCTGCAGGTCACGGCGGGTTCGGTATGGGCGCAACCCCAACGGCGATTGCCAATATGCAGGCGGTCACCGATCGCTACTTGGCCTCGCCAAAAGCGTTTTTAATCGTGCCGATGGTTGGTGCCTTCTTTGTCGACATCGTGAACGCCACGATACTGCAGATATTTACTCAGCTCCCCTTTATGTAGATTTGTACCGTCAAACCAACAAGTTTTTAATTTATACAATAAACGTCAGCATCATGCTGGCGTTTTTTGGTTTAATAGTTTTTATCAAATTGTATATACTATGCTAAACCCTAATAGGCGAAGCGGCCATGCAAAGCGGTACTATCAAACACTGGAACCAAGATAAAGGCTACGGCTTTATCGATGTTGACGATCAAAGTGAGGACGTGTTTTTTCATATCAGCAGCGTACAATTATCGCAGCCTATCCATATCGGGCAGCACGTGTATTTTAACAGTACTCGCAATGACAAAAACCAGCTGCGTGCGACCGAAGTTTCTGACCCTACCTTGAGCCTTGAAGAAAGTACACCATCGAAAGGCCGCAATGATAAGACCAACCATTTGCATACAAGACAGCATACAGCGAAACGCTCAACGTACGGGCAGCATAAAAAAAGCCCGCTCACGTCGCTTATCTCCTTTATCGCTATTATTGCCGTCGCCGTCTATTTCTTTGGTGATATAAAATCAGCGCTGTTTGAGCAAGGGGCATTGACCGCTGATATCACGCCCAGCTATTCAGACTCTGCTCAAAGCGCTCATACCGCCATCACAGGCGACGCGCAAATTGATAACACTATCGCCCTAATTCAGCAAGGCGGGCCATATCCCTATCCTGCCAAGGATGGCACGACCTTTTATAACCGCGAAGGCCGCCTGCCTGCTCAGTCCAGCGGCTACTACCGCGAGTACACTGTGCCTACACCCGGCGTCTCACATCGCGGCGCTAGACGTATCGTCACCGGCGGCAATCCGCCCACTGTCTACTACTTAACGGTTGATCATTACGATAGCTTTAGACGATTAGAGGTAAACTAATATGAGCCAAGCCATTTACTATATAGACAAGGATACTGGTCTATGTGCTGAGCCAAACACTTGTAATCGTGCTTTTATTCCTGAGCAAGCTATCGATATCGCTGTGGGTAGAGTGCTTGATAAAACGTCACTATTGACGGCCTTAGATAACGCGCTTAATTTTCCTGATTACTTTGCGCACAATTGGGATAGTGCGTGGGACTGCTTAACCGATAGCGATGCCGAGCATTTGCGTTTGGATTTGACAGAGATTGAGCAGATAAACACGGAGGACTTTAAGGTGTTTAAAAGTATGATTGAGGATGCGTATCGGGATTTTGGTCGCCCGCAGTTGTGGATGGTTGGGAGTAATTCATAAGAGTGTGTAGTACGCTTTATATTGAAATAGTATTTAAATAATAATATCTAAATAATAGGGCGTGTTGAACATTCACAAATGCGCACTGCTGATCGCTAAAATAGTTCTAGTCGTCGTTAAAATTGCAGGTAA
>NZ_JBEOPC010000053.1:0-4381 GCF_040309765.1 Psychrobacter sp. TB20-MNA-CIBAN-0197 | reverse complement strand
CTCTAATTTCATTCGGATTAGGTTTTCCTCCGAAGGGCAGTCCATCTTCGATATTTTAAAAGTTGTTTTATTCATAGTTACATTTATATCCGGGTAGTGGTTCAAAAAGTAGGCTGTCTAAGTGACAATATAAAGAAAAATGGTTTCAAAAGCTATACCCCAACCGAACCAGTCATTTCACCCTGTAAACCTATTTAAAGACTACTTAAAACAGACCACTATTAAACAACCACCTATAACAGACTCACGAAACTGTCATCTAGCCAAAAATACGCCACAATATCCAAAACAACCCTAGCATCACGACAGCGATAATTAATAGGCGTTTAGCCCAATAGGGCAGTAGGGGTTTTTTATAGCCGATATCATCGAGCTTACTATCGACACCGCGCTGCAAGCTCTTAAACCCTGATTCAGGAGGCGTAGATTTCACCCGTTGTTTTTGTAGAGGCGCAGTATCTTCATTAGCGACCTCTCTATCTGAGCTAATAGCACTATTTGGAATGCCTTGCTTACTGGCGATAGAAGTGAGTTGTTGGTGTTGTTTGGTTTTGAGGGCGGCTTCATATTCATCGATACGCGCTTTAGCGGCGTCCATACTGATACCCTCGTCAGCGGCTAACGTCTTGATGGCCATGACAAGATTACCTTTTTCGATCATTATGACGACCGACTTTGGCAGTTTTTTACGGATGGCTTGAGAGCTGGCGTCTGGATTAAACATAAGGAGCCTTTTTTGATAGTAATATTTGGTCAGATAGCGTTTATTATAGCAACTCTAAAAGCGCTAAGGGTTAAGCAAAACGTTACCCAAATCTTCAAAAAAAATGCTGCAACCCATTCGGATTGCAGCAAATAAAAGCTCGCTCTTTTTAAGCAACATAATGACTGTTAAATGAAGAGCGGCATCATAAAACGCAAGTATTCACTTATAGATCTTTCCAGCGCTGGATAGACTCTTTGATCACCTCTTTGGCTTCCGCGACGTCGCCCCAAGACTCAACGACCGTAGTACCGGCTTTTTTGAGGTCTTTATAGTGACTAAAGTGGAAGTTTAGCTGGTTGATCAGCTGCTTAGGTAAGTCCTCTAAGCTGTTATAAGCGTTGCCCGTATCGCGATCATCAGCAGGCACGACAACAATCTTGTCATCGACTTCACCATCATCAACGAACTTCATAACGCCGATAACTTTAGCTTTCAAAAAGATACCTGTTGGCAGTGGCTGCTCAGTGATGATTAGCGCATCAAGCTCATCGCCATCTTCGTCAAGGGTTTGCGGGATAAAGCCATAGTTACAAGGCTTAGCAAAGATTTGCGGATCAATACGATCAAGCTCGAATACAGCAAGCTCACGGTTCCATTCGATTTTGTGGCTACTACCAGTAGGTATCTCAACGACTACATTGATAACGCCGCCATCAACATCACCGGCGTCCAAAATCTGATTAAAATCTGCCATAAAGGGTCTCCAACTGTTGCTATTATTGAATATTAAACAAGAATATCTGTGTTTATACCGCGCCATTAAACCACAAATCTCGCAATGCTTAATGGCTGCCGAGTGCGAGTATAACAAGTTTGTATTTATTTTTCTTGTTTGCCTTAAGTCTATACTGGCACGATATTATGCAGTCTAAGACTTTGGCGGTACAGGACGCAGAGCAATATCGCCGGCGTGGCGCTGTGCAATATTATCAATAAGCATCTGGCTGACTCGCTTGTAACTGAGCGTCGCTTCGTTATTATTCATTTTGTGGTTATCCACGTCGTTATTATCAATAGAGACAAAATCTGCCAAGCGCAGCATTTGCATGCCCGCGTAACCGCAAGGGTTAATGGCGTTAAAAGCTGATAAGTCGCAGTTGATATTGAGCGCTAAACCATGATAGCTAAAACCGTGCTTTATTTTGAATCCTAATGAGGCGATTTTACCGAGCATAATATTATCAGTTGTCTGAGCTTCAGTATTAGCTTCATCGGTAACTGTCCCTGAGTAGATGTAGACGCCTGGGGCATCACGCCGGGCTTTGGCTTTAAAGTCTGATGCTGCGCTCTCACTGGAGCAGTGACTCTTGAGGCAATCATTGATCACGTCTTCTAAGGCTTGCTCTGCGTGAGAAACCAAATTGCGTACGCTCCAGCCTAAGCTGTCTAAGTCGAACAGCCAATAGATCACTAACTGGCCATGTCCATGCCAAGTCACTTGTCCGCCGCGATCGGTTTGAATGATAGGGGTATCTGTTTGCTGCAATATGTGCTCGGGTTTGCTGGCTTGACCTAAAGTATAGACATCGTTGTGATCGACAATCCATAGCTCATCGGGGGTCCGCAGCCCTTGCTGTTGTTTCACTTCGATGCGCTTGAGTATGCTTGCGCGCATTGCATCGCTCGTTGCCACATAATCAGCATCAGCAAAGGTGCGACTAATCAGAGTATCACTAAGAGGCTGCATAAGTCTCGCTATTTTAGAAGGTGTAGAGTGAGGTATATCCTCATAATAAAGGCTAAAAATAATCATTAAGTGTAGCAGTTTTTTTTATCTAATGAATATAGATATAGCGGTAAATTAAGTGCTTTTATTAGCTTAAGACAAAATTGGTAGCCGTTTTTAGTGCTCGTGTTTATATAGTACTACTTTAGCGCTCATGTATATCCGGTAACAAAATGATTAGCTGATACGAACCTATAAGTCTGATAATCGTGCTTTTCATTCGCCAGTCAATACGCTACATTAGAGAGCAACCCGCTAGTGCGTCTTGACGCTAGCTTTTATGACAAGGATGACAAATGACAGATACACAGCAAAACAACTATCAGGCCGATGATCAGATTATTGAGCAAACTCGTCATCACATGGCAAACGAGACGAGTCAGTCGCTGAGCATTGCAACGACCATTGATGAGATGCACGCGCAGTTTTCGCACTTATATAAGCTAAGTCGCGATCAGCCTATCAATGATTGGGCCACTCGCGCTGAGCAATTGGATAACTTGGAGCTGATGCTAAGCGAAAGGCAGGATAGCTTAGCGCAAGCGATCAGTGCCGATTTTGGCTATCGTAGTGAGTCTGAGACGCAATTTGCAGAGCTATTTCCAAGCTTTACCGGTATCAGTCACGCTAGAAAATACGGCAAAAAATGGATGAAACCGCGCCGTGCTTCCATCTCAGCACTTTATATGCCCGCTCATAATGAGATTCAGCCGCAGCCGCTAGGCGTGGTTGGTATTATGGTGCCTTGGAATTACCCATTATTTTTGGCGGTAGGGCCGATAATAGATGCGCTCACGGCAGGTAATCGCGTCATGGTAAAAATGAGTGAAGCGGCGCCGAAATTTGCGCAATCGTTTGCAGAGGCCGTGGCGCGCTATTTTTCGCAAGATATGGTCTGCGTAGTGTTAGGGGAGGTTGATATTGCTCAAGAGTTCAGCAAGCTGCCCTTTGACCATTTGCTCTATACTGGCTCAACCGCTGTCGGCAAAAAAGTCATGGCAGCTGCTGCGCCTAATTTGACGCCAGTGACGCTTGAGCTTGGCGGTAAGTCGCCGGTTATTGTGCTAAATGGTGCTAATCTTGAGTCAGCGGTTAATCGTGTGATGATGGGCAAAACTCTCAATGCGGGTCAAACCTGTATCGCACCTGATTATGTATTGGTGCAGCGTAAAGAACATGAGGCATTTATCCGCTTAGCCAAAGAGTGGATGGATAAGCACTATCCTAATATCGCCGACAATCCAGACTATTCACGCATCATCAATAATCAACAGTTCAAACGCGTGAAAGGCTATCTCGATCAGCTGCCCGGTGAGGATGTGCATCTCCTAACCGATGCCGAGCCTAATATCGACACGCGCTTGATGCCGCCGATTATCGTCAGCGAGCCTAACGATGATAGTGAAGTGATGCAAAATGAGATCTTTGCTCCTGTGCTGCCGCTAGTGCACTATGACACGCTAGAAGACGCTATCGATTATGTCAATGCGCGTCCGCGTCCTCTTGCATTGTATGTCTTTGGCGATGATCAAAATGAGATTGAGCAAGTGCGTTCACATACCGTATCAGGCGGCCTATGTATCAATGAAGTAATATTGCACGTCGTGCAGCATGATTTACCGTTTGGCGGTGTTGGTCATTCAGGTACGGGTGCTTATCATGGCCAAGCAGGATTTGAGCGCTTGAGCCATATGAAGCCTATTTTTGTACAAAATAAATTAAATGGTATGAATTTACTATTGCCGCCTTATGGTGGGTTCTTCAAAAAAGCAATGGGTATCATGTTGAAATAGCTCTTTTTAAATGAATAGAATAGGGCGTGTTGAACATTCGACCATGGCACTGACAGCGACTATTTTTTAGGCGATTCGATGTTAAAAATAATAAGT
>NZ_JBEOPC010000052.1:0-8763 GCF_040309765.1 Psychrobacter sp. TB20-MNA-CIBAN-0197 | reverse complement strand
TTCTTGGTCATGGTAAACTCCGATTAATACGCTTAGTTTACCAAGTTTACCTCTACGGTTTCTTCAGCATAGCTCAATCTGTTCGTGGGTAGGTAAACGCATCCCAATACAACGGTGTTGGTGCAACTCTTCAGGAATGTGTGGCGTACCATAAGTTCTTAGATAATCGGGTGATGCCACCGTAATCATTTGCAATTCATCACTGACTTGCACAGCAATCATGTCTTTATCGACATGATGTCCGAGACGAATCCCAATATCATAACGATCTTTGACAATATCTGAAAAAGTATAGTCAGTGGTGAGTTCTAATTGGATATTGGGATGCTCATATGAAAATTTGGCTAACTTCTCCCACAATAAAAAATTGAGACTGAGCTCAGTACCATTAATTCTCAACCGTCCACGAGGATAATCACGAAATTCATTTAGGTTATAGAGTTTTTGTTCAATCCCTGTAATGAGAGGTTCAATATCATTTAGCAATTGCTCACCCTCTTGTGTCGGAGAAACACTGCGTGTGGTGCGGTTTAGTAATTTAACCCCAAGACGTTGTTCTAGCATTTTAAGGGTATAGCTAAGGGCTGACTGTGATACGCCTAATTGTCCGGCGGCTTTAGTAAAACTTCCCGTTTGAGCAATTACCACGAAAGCTTTTAAATCGTTTAAGTTTTCAGACATTTCCCACCTCAAAATAAAAATGACATTTTTTTTGTTAATTAAGTGTAATTAATCAAATATTTATATAAATGTAATCGAATTTACCTAACTAATATATTGTTTATTGTTAGGGTATAGTGGATTTTCAGTCAATACTACATATACGTGATGAGAGATCGCAATGAAAACAATTCGATTAAATAATGATATTGAAATGCCGCTCGCTGGTTTTGGCGTATTCCAAATAAATGATCCTGTGCAATGTGAACAAGCTGTATTGCATGCAATTGATGCAGGTTATCGACTTATTGATACCGCAGCCTCTTATCAGAATGAAACCCAAGTGGGTAATGCACTTCGCCAAAGCCAGGTTACCCGTGAAGATTTATTTGTGACCACAAAATTATGGTTACAGGATGCTAGTTATGAAGGTGCAAAAGCCCAGTTTGAGCGTTCATTGAATCGCTTGCAACTGGATTATCTTGACCTGTATCTCATTCACCAGCCGATTGGTGATGTACATGGTGCATGGCGAGCAATGGAAGAACTGTATGCAGTAGGGAAAATCCGTGCAATTGGGGTGAGTAATTTTCACCCTGATCGCTTAGCCGATCTGATTGCATTTAATAAAGTCAAACCAGCGGTGAACCAAATTGAAGTGAATCCATTTAATCAACAGCTTCATGCCGTACCATGGATGCAGTCCCATGATATTCAGCCAGAAGCTTGGGCACCATTTGCAGAGGGACGGAATAATTTATTCAGCCAGCCTGTACTTGTTGAGATTGGCAAGAAATACGGTAAATCCGTTGGACAGGTGGTACTACGCTGGTTATTACAACGTAATGTAGTGTCCTTAGCCAAATCAGTACACCAAGAACGCTTGCAGGAAAATATTGATATCTTTGACTTTGAATTATCGATTGAGGACATGATTCAAATCACAGCAATGGATACCGCCACTAGCGCATTCTTCTCGCATCGCGACCCCACCATGATTGAATGGCTAGCTGGTCGAAAAATGGATGTATAAATTTTAACTTTTTAATTTCAGAAATCAGGAATAATCATGAAAATTTTACATGGCGTTTTAATGTCGGCAATGATCACAACTTCAGGTGCAGCTTTTGCAGCAGATAAAAAGGACAATCCTTTTGACTTAGTCTATGGTGGTGCAATTACTGAAAATATCAAAGGTCAGGTCAATATTCATCCAGTCAGTTATAAACTCAATGGTCTGGATATTGTTGCCAATGTCTATACCCCAGCCAACTATGATGCAAATAAGAAATATCCTGCGGTGGTGGTGGCACATCCGAATGGTGGTGTCAAAGAACAAGTGGCAGGCTTATATGCTCAACGTTTGGCTGAACAGGGATATATCACTATAACTGCCGATGCAGCTTATCAGGGTGGAAGTGGTGGTCAGCCTCGTAGTGTTGATAAACCTGCAAATCGTATTGAAGACGTACACGGTATGGCAGATTTTATTACCCAATATACAGGGGTAGATAACAACCGTTTGGGCTTACTTGGGATTTGTGGCGGTGGAGGCTATTCATTGGCAGCCGCAGAAACTGATAAACGTTTTAAAGTAGTGGCGACTTTAAGTATGTTCAATTCTGGAAGAGTACGTCGTAACGGCTTTATGGATTCGCAGCTAGATACTATTCAACAGCGTTTAAAACAAGCCACGGATGCTCGTGCTCAAGAAGCTAAGGGAGGTAATGTTCTCTATGCAGGCGATGCAGATATGACCGATGAGCAAATTGCTGCACTACCATTTGAAATGTATCGTCAAGGTTATGAATACTATTGGAGAACGCATGCTCATCCAAATTCAACCTTTAAATACATCATGAGCAGTTTACTTGACTTGATGCGTTGGGATGCCACTGATCAAATTGAATTGATCAATCAGCCATTACTGATGATTGCAGGGAGTAAGGCAGACAGCCTTTATATGACCGAAGATGCTTTTGCCAAAGCCACCGGCACAAAAGATAAAACCTTATTTAAGATTCCAAATGCTACGCATATTGAAACCTATTGGAAGCCTGAGTACGTCAAGCAGGCAATGAATCAATTGACTGCATTTTATGGCAAAACGCTGAAATAGAAAAATTTGTGCTTTGCATAATGAAGGCAGTGATTTGATAAGCTTCCTTGAATCATTGCTTTATTACTTAAACAGGGATGATAGAACATATGATAAGAAATCAAGTGTATGCCTTATTTTTGATGGGTTCCCTTTCAGCTATGGTTTGGGCAGATGATAAAATGGAGCAACAGATCACTCTAGCAGATCAGCTTGATACTCAATCTGCGCCTGCCAGTAATTTTTCAGGTGAAGCCAACTTTGCCCGTTTTCCTGTGATGCCCTCACAAGGTGATGTTGCACCAGCTGTCGTCAATTTTGCAGCAGGCACAATCACGCACTGGCATACTCATCCACATGGACAATATCTGGTCGTGACTGAGGGCGAAGGACGTACGCAGGAATGGGGGAAGCCGATCCAAACTATCCATAAAGGCGATACCATTTGGTGTCCACCTAATGTCAAACATTGGCATGGTGCAAGTGAGCATAGCCCAATGTCGCATATTGCGATTAGTCCCGTTGCAACCGATGGTAAAAGCGTGACATGGCTGGAAAAAGTGAATTTGCCGGCTCAACTGCAAACGTCAGCACAGCCTAAAGCAAATACCTCTGTGATATTAAGCCAGAAGCAACTCAGTTTGATTCCGATTGCAGCCTTTAATGCGACAGGCAATCTTGAGAAGCTTAAACCAGCATTAGTCAGTGGATTGGAAAGCGGTTTAACAGTAAATGAAATCAAGGAAATTTTTGCCCATCAATATGCTTATGCTGGTTTTCCCCGTGCTCTAAATGGCATGCTCACTTTTAAAAGTCTATTGGAAGAACGTGAGAAACAAGGTATCAAGGATGTACAAGGTGCAATACCAAGCACTTTACCAAGTGATACCAATTACTACCAATTAGGTGTAGAGCGACTCGCTTATCTGAATAAAACATCTATCAAAGACAATACAAAACCGCTATTTGAAAATTTCTCACCAACGATGGATTATGCTTTAAAAGCCCATTTGTTTGGTTATTTATTTAGCCGAGATAATTTATCGCCTTTAGAACGTGAGTTAGTGGTAGTCAGTACTTTATCAGCGCTCGGTGATGTCAATGCTCAACTGCGTTCGCACTTAAGAATCACCCGCAATTTAGGTGTGAATAATACTCAGATGCAAAAAATTGTAGCTACTTTACAGCAATCCATTGGGGTAGATTTGGCAAACAACACCCAAAGTGTTTTACAGCAACTACAATAACGGAGAGCTTGAAAAAATGATCAATACAACATTCATATTCAGAAACACACTGATTTCGATCTGTCTTGCAGGCATTATTTCAGGCTGTTCGATCAGTCCACATCAATCCACTGCTTTAAGTATAGCTGAGCAAGGAAACTTCGCTGCAGGTGGTAAAGTCATTCAAAGTGCAGGTCAGTTTGACGATAAACAACTCTTTAACCCACAAGGTCAAACTTTGCATGGTGATCATGCTTCAGTGTTTTATCAAATTCCTGAACATGCTCGTTCTTATCCACTGGTGTTTTTACATGGTGCTGGTCAATCGGCAAAAACTTGGGGAACCACTCCTGATGGTCGTGAAGGATTTCAAAACATTTTCCTACGCCAGAATTTCCCAGTTTATGTCGTTGATCAACCACGTCGAGGACAAGCAGGACAATCTACCGTAGCAGCCGAAGTACCTGCTACTACCCTTGATCAAGCTTGGTTTAATATGTTCCGTATAGGACAATATCCAAACTTTTTTAAGGGTGTGCAGTTCTCGCAAGATTCAGCCGCTTTAAACCAATACTTTCGTCAAATGACACCGAATACGGGTGCTTATGACGAACAAGTTATTAGTGATGCAATGGTTGAAGTCTTAAAAAAATCAGGTGATGCAGTGCTGATTACTCATTCACAAGGCGGCGGGCCAGGGTGGTGGACAGCTATCAAATCGAATCAAGTCAAAGGTATTGTCGCCTACGAGCCAGGTAGTGGTTTTGTTTTTCCTGAAAATGAGCTGCCTGAGCCGATGCCGAGTGCCACAGGCACATTAACGCCCACACCTGTAAAAATGGCAGAGTTTCAGAAACTGACCAAAATGCCAATCATTATTTATTATGGCGATAATATTCCAACTGAAAAAAATGGCTATGCAGGACAAGAATACGCAGGACAGGACAATTGGCGTGTACGCCTAAAAATGGCGCAGCTTTGGGTAGATAAAATTATCCAGCATGGCGGTAATGCCCAGTTGGTACATTTGCCTGATATTGGTATTTATGGAAATACTCATTTCCCATTTTCAGATTTAAACAGTCAGCAGATTGCAGAACTACTATCACAATGGCTCAAGCAAAATAAACTGGATTAATTGAGAGGGAGTACTATGTCAATCACGTTGCGGATGATGTGGATATTCTTATGCACACTCTGCCTCACTGCTTGTCCAACAAGTGCAGAAAATACAGGAATAGCACAAAATATGGAACCATATCCTAATATCACTATGGATGGTGATAGCAAAGCCCTGATTGTTTATTTATCCCGAACTAAAAATACCGAAGCACTTGCTAAAATGGTGCAGGAAAAAGTCGGTGGAGAGTTGGTTGCTTTAGAGTTACAAAAACCTTATCCAGAAAATTATCAAGCCATTGTCAATCAGGTCGATCAGGAAAATCAGGATGGTTATTTGCCGCTATTAAAAACTCAAATTGCAGATATTGGGCAATACGATATCATTTTTGTTGGTTACCCAACATGGGATATGCAGTTGCCGCCACCGATCAAAAGTTTCTTAAATCAATATAAAATTGATTTGAATGGCAAAATGATTGTGCCATTCAATAATAATGCAGGCTATGGCATGGGGCAGAGTATTGCCCAGTTCAGCCAGTATTGTAAAGGCTGTCAAATGATGCAAAGTATTGAGCTGCGAGGTGGAATTGAACGAGATGGCGTTTTATTTGTAATGGAAGGGGAAAGAGCCAGTCAAGCTAAAACTGAAATCAATCAATGGCTGCAAAACTTATCAACAAGCTCCCCAGTGATACAACAGCTATTGCAAAAACAATCGGCGAACTAAAAAGTATTCAAAGCTTCATAATTTCAGGTCTTCAAGTCCATGTAGATAAACCTTATCAACAACAAACTATTAAGGAAGATAAAATAATTAATAAGTTTGAAAAAATTGAAAATCATTCTGATCAAAAGCTAATTGGTAATGACTGAATTTATAGCTGAGTATAAACATATACCGATCCTAGTTTTGAACTCTATGATTGCTCATTTGAAATGACCTCGCAGCTCATCTACATAATTTGCCCAATCTTGCATCATCTGCACCCTAGTATCGATTTCATCAAGTCTGTTATAAGCCCCGCCATGTGTGTCTTTGATACGATGACCTAGTTGTAATTCTGTGACGATATCTGAATAGCGTAACTCAGGCTGTTCCATGAGCAAAGTTTTAGCCGATGCTCGAAATCCATGCGCACATTGCACGTCTTTATATCCGAGCCGATGAAAAACCTGTACCAACGTCGCTTTACTGATATAAGCGTTACTTGAACCACGCATCGAGGCAAATACATATTCTTTATGCCCAGTAATTGAATAAATATTTCGTAATCGCGCAATTACTTGCTTGGCTAAGGGGACGACTAAGTGCGAGACCATATCATCGCGACCTTCGCCTTTGGTCGGGGAGAATGCCCATGTATCATTATCCCAGTCGATATCCTGCCAACGCATAGAGCGCAGATCGATACTACGTACAAATACATACGGCAGTAGGTTCATAGCCTCTAGTGTCATCTTACTTGCGCCTTTAAAGTTGGACATATCCTTTAAGAGAGTTGCGAATTGCTCTGGTTTGGTGATGGCTGGTAAGTGATTGCCTGAGCTGGCAGGTGCAAGCTCACCACGGGTATCAATTGCCACATTTCTATCACATAACCCTCGAGCAACAGCGAATGAAAACACTTTTTCAGTATATAAACGAGTGCTCGCCCCAACGAAAGTCGCTTGATTATCATTGTTTTGAATCGACTCGCACACACTTAGTATCATCTCGCTAGTGATATCGTCCATTCTTAAATCACCAATTTCTTGGCACATATATCCTAGGCATAAATCCCAAAACTTGAGGGTTGACTCACTATATGATGGTTTTTTAGATTTACCTTGATTGCGACCTGATGTTTTGTGTTCTCGCCATGCTTGGGCAATGTCAGAAAATGGTGCATTTTTTAGGTGAGTATATTTGTTGGTTTGCTCTTTTTGCTGGATAGCTTTAGGGTCAGAGCCTTTGGCGACCATATCAAGGATAGTGTCTGCTTTATACTTAACCTCATGTAGACTGATATCCTCAATCTTACCCAGCATCATCCTAGGGCGTTTGCCATCTATATGCGGATGTGAATACCGCAAGTAGTATTCCTTTTTGCCATTTGGATAGATACGCAGACTTAGACCAGCCACACCTGAGACACTGACCGAATAATCTTTGTCTCGGCATTCTAGTTTGTTAATGTCATTTGCAGTGTCGATAGCCATGATGTATATCCGTAATTTCTATAAGGTAAATGAATTATGATTATTGATCTAATATCTATATGCTGAGGTTCAGAGTAAATTTTCAGTAGGTTTCTCAAGTTAAGGATAGCAGCCTATATAATAGTATGGATTGTTATTGGACACTACTATGGACACCGATATTTATGATGATAATATTACAGGCCTTTTATATAAAAGGATTTACGTGCTAATTATCCCCAAGGCTCACTTGGGGATAATTGTAGCACATAACGAGTAAATATAGCGTAGGTCATACGATCATAGCCCTGATATGACCCCTAAACTCGTTTTTACGGATTTTTTGGACACATAAAAATTTATTTTTTCTGCCTGTATCGATTAATTGGCAAGGGGTGTAGAGAAATAATGACAAAAATTATCACCTTGTACGTGCATAGAATATAAAAATTAGGGTCATAGTACTGTTCTGTGCAAATTTAAAGAGTCTTGTATTCGAGTTGTTTTGGTATTTATTGTCGATTTTTTATTGAATAGGATTCACAGGGAAATATCAGCAATGGAGGCAACGAGAATCTACAATCCATTAGTAAAAGTGTGGCAGGCCGCGCGACCATGATTCATTTAGCAGTTGATGCTCATGGCAATCCGATTACCTTTATCTTGTCAGATGGCACAACCCACGATGTTAAAGTCGCACCTGATTTAATAGACAAGGTTGGCTTGAGTAATACAGAGGTTTTATGTGCCGATAAAGGCTATGATTCTGATGCACTACGAGCGCATATTGAACAAGCAGGGACGCATAATAACATCCCTCGAAAACGAAACACCAAGTCTTCTAACGACCATATGGACTGGGACTTATATAAAGCCAGGCATCTAGTAGAAAATGCTTTCGCTAAGCTAAAACAGTATAGAGCGGTTGCCACCAGATTTGATAAGCTCAAGCAGAGTTATGAAAATACGGTCGCTCTTGCTTGTGCTTATATCTGGCTCAAATTATGAATGTTCAACACGCTCTAAAAGATTATTGTGAGAAATGGGATGTCAAATCAGCAGAAGACGTTGCTAGAAGCTATTTGGGATTTTTGACCGACTGGAGCTCATCAGAGGGTTTTCACGGATGTATGTCTATCAATGCGTGCGCCGAATATTCAGCTGCTGAGTCTATGCCGCATCAAATCGCCAATCAACACAAATGGGAGGTTAGACAATGGTTATTTGCGCAGTTTGAGCGAGTAGGGGCTCATCACCCTCAGCAGAAAGCCGATACTTTATTTGTATGGGGTGAAGGCCTTATTGTGACAGCGCAAACCGATCAAAAAACACTGGCACTGAATAATGAGCTTTTTATAGAATTAATAAAATAGCTTGTCATAAGTATTGGCTGGTAGTATCGGTATAGTTAAGTCTTTATAAAATCGATACAGCCCATATCATAAAACAGTTTAGGGAGATTATTCTCCATCCACCCTT
>NZ_JBEOPC010000051.1:0-9011 GCF_040309765.1 Psychrobacter sp. TB20-MNA-CIBAN-0197 | reverse complement strand
TGGCATAATAGCAATCAGCGCAAATATAAGAGCAATCAGCAAGCTTAGAGTTACAAATAAGCCAAAAGTAGAAAATAGAGTCATTTTTTGTCCTCTAGGCTAGTAATGTCGTGGTCGACACTCTCAGCTTGCGATAATAGACGATCAAGCTCAGCCTTTTCCGTAGAGGTCAAGGCAGCAGTACTGTTCACTGTGACGCCGCTTTGACCACGGGCAACAACTTGGCGACGCTTACTTTGCCAAAACCAACCAATAATTAAGACGAGCAATAATAGTGGTGGAAAAAACCATAGGATCCATGTTGATGGTCGCATAGGCGGCTTGTAGCTAATAAAGTCACCGTAGCGCTCTTGCATATAGACGCGTATTTCAGCATCACTACGTCTATCTTTAATTAAATCATAGACTTTTTGCTTTAGATCCTGTGCAATCGGTGCATCAGAGGCTGCAAGGTTTTGATTTTGGCATTTTGGGCAGCGAAACTCTTCTATTAATCCACGATACTGAGCTTCTTGCTGTGGTGAGTCAAAATCGTATACGTCAATAGCTGCGTTTGCCGTCATGTTAAGCAGACACGCTAGTATTAAGCTTGCTAGTTTTAAAACTATATTGGGTTTTAGTTGAGGAGCTCTTATTCGAGTAACGTTCATTTGCACATCTCCTCAACCTGAATGAGATCAGGACTATCGTTGTTCTTATTAGCCTTATTAAGTACTGTCAGGCACGGCTTAACACGCTGTTGCCAATTGGCTTCATTAATCTCACCAACAATATGCTGACGAATGATGCCATCTCCATCCACAACAAAGGTTTCGGGCGCACCAGTTATGCCTAAGTCTAGAGCAAACTGACCCAATGAATCCTGAATAGACATAGAAAATGGATCACCGCCTCGGTTTAAGTAACTGAGCGCATTACCAATCTCATCCTTATAATTCACACCAACGATATCAACGCCGCGCTCTTCTAGTTGCATTAAAAACGGATGCTCAATAACGCAAGTTGGGCACCATGAGCCCCAAACATTAAGTAAAAACGGCTTATCCGGCAAATTATCATTGGTGATAGTACGGGTAGTATCTGCTAATAACGGCAGCTCAAAGGTAGGAACCGGACGCTCAAGAGCGGTATTGGTCACAATGTCTGTTGGTTTACCTAAGCGCATGTACAATATAACTACCAAACCAAAAAAGAGGATAAGCGGAATTAAGAACCATAGCTTCGTCTGCTTTTTTTTCATTGTCTTTGGGTTACGCTGCTTACTGTTTTGGCTATCTTTTTGCTCAGGAGTATTATTCGACATAGTCATTTATTTCTCCTTTAGTGTCGACATCGTCGATACTGAGATTGCCTGCTCAATAGCTACCTCATTGACTCCATAAGTAGCCAAACTACCAGTAACTAGCAACGGAGCTTTAATTTTTTTGATGCGGTATCGTTTATCAAGCATACTAATTAATCCACCTAGAGCCATGATAATTGCCCCTAACCAAATCCAGCGAATTAATGGTTTTACATAAATCCTTAATGCCCATTGGTTACTACCATCGGCAATAGGTTCGCCCAGTGCGACATAAACATCGCGCATAAGACTGGGGTCAATAGCAGCTTCAGTTGTTGGCATCGTGCTGATAATATAAGTACGCTTTTCTGGAGTCAGTTTCGCCACTTCACGACCGTCTTTGGATACCACCACTTGCGCTTGCGTTGCATCAAAGTTACTACCCTTTATTTCAAAAAATTCAGTTACTTCAAAATCGTAACCTTGAACATTGACTGTATCGCCAATACCCATTGCTACGTCACGCTCAATACTCAGGCTACTAGTAAAGGCTATGCCAATGACAGCAACCAATACGCCAATATGAGCAGTCTGTTGACCCCAATAGCTAAGACGCAGCTGACGCAGACCTTTAAAGAAATTAGGGGCGTTCTTGGTTTTGTCTCTAAAGTCAACGATCATCCATAGCAGTACCCAAAAGCTCACCGCTAAAGTCACGCCAATATTGAACATAGCAGATGGACTGGTAAAGTAGGCGATAATAGCAGCCAATACGATACTACTAGCGGCAATGGCGATACCCACCCCTAGTAACGGACGCTTATCTTGTTTCCAGCGAATATTAGAGCCCATACCCATAGCGATTAACAACAGCCATGTCAAAGGCACAAACAGCGCATTGAAGTATGGAGGCCCTACAGATACCTGACCGAGACTAAAGGCATCAGCGATAATAGGATAGAGGGTGCCGAGCAGCACCACTAAGGTTGCAATCAAAATGATGGCGTTATTGATCACTAAAAAGGACTCACGTGAAATCAGCTGATATTGACTTTCAACGGTTAAACGCCAACCGCGAACGGCAAACATTAATAGACCACTACCGATGATAATGCCAAGAATAGCTAAGATGACCAAACCACGCGTCGGATCAGCGGCAAACGAATGCACTGAGGTAAGGACTCCAGAGCGTACCAGGAACGTGCCAAGCAAGCTTAAGGCAAAGGCGAAAATAGCCAGCATGATGGTCCATGCTTTAAACACCCCGCGCTTTTCAGTGACTGCTAATGAATGCAGCAATGCTAAGCCGACAAGCCAAGGCATAAACGAGGCGTTCTCTACCGGATCCCAAAACCACCAACCGCCCCAGCCAAGCTCGTAGTAGGCCCACCACGAGCCCAGTGCAATACCAATGGTCAAAAATCCCCAAGCCGCGAGCGCCCATGGACGTGACCAGCGTGTCCAAGCAGCATCTAAACGCCCTTCCCACAATGCCGCCATACAAAATGCAAAAGGCACTACCATACCCACATAGCCCATATATAACATGGGCGGATGAATAATCAGACCGAAATCTTGTAGGACAGGATTTAAATCAGCGCCATCGACCGCTAGATTGGGTAAGGTACGCTCAAACGGTGACGAGGTAAATATCAGCATTGTTAGCATCATTAACTGTACACCGGCCAAAATAACTAATACCCGCGCACGCATTGATAACGGCAAGCCGCGACTAAAGTATGATACCAGTGCACACCATGTGGCCATGATGGTCATCCATAGCAGCAAAGAGCCCTCGTGTCCGCCCCATGTCGCCGATAACTTATAGTACCAAGGCAACAGCGTATTGGAATGCTGCGCGACGTAACTGAGGCTAAAATCATTATAATAAAAACCTGCTATCAAAGCGCCAAATGACGTTATCATGGCGGCAAACTGTGCCCAAGCTAAGCTAGGGGCTAGTCGTTGCCAAGCAACTTGGTTACGAATAACACCAATAGTTGGCAGAATTACCTGCAATAACGCCAATACAAAAGCGGTAAGCAAGGCAAAATAGCCCAATTCTGTAATCAACATACGGTCTAACCTTATTTACTCTAATGCGGTTGCAGTTTACTGTAGCGGTGGAATTTTTATTATTAGAACCCACCCCCGAAATCTGCTGCTATCTCTAGTTTTTAATTGATTTCGAAGGGTTTTATTTAACTACTTTAGGCGGAGTTACCAGTGGAGGCGCGCCTTTAAAGCGCAGTAAACGTAACGCATTGAGAGTAACGAGCACTGTTGCTCCAGCATCAGCTAGAACCGCAATCCATAGTCCAGTAATGCCGAATACGGTCGTGATCAGAAAGACGCCTTTGAGACCTAAAGCGAAAATGACGTTCTGATGAATGTTGCGCATGGTGGCACGCGAAAGTGCAATCAGATGGGCCATGTCTGTAACACGACTTTTTAATAATGCGATATCGGCCGTCTCAATGGCCACATCGGTACCACCACCCATCGCGATGCCAACATCAGCGGTTGCTAGTGCTGGCGCATCGTTAATACCATCACCCACCATCGCTATTTTGCTGTTATTCTTCATCTCGTTAAGCAAGCGCAGTTTGTCCTCAGGCAACAGCTCAGCTTCCCATTCCACGTCTAAATTACTGGCAAGTGCTTGAGCGGTTAAGCGGTTGTCGCCTGTTAGCATGACGGAGCGCACACCCATCGCTTTAAGTTGAGCCACACCTTCATGAGCGTCGTCTCGTAACTCGTCTCTTAGTGCGACCAATCCAAGCACTTCTCGACTTTGCTCATCGAAAAGAACTGAGACGGTCTTGCCCTCATTTTGCAGCGCCTCGATTTGTGCCTGTTGCTCGGCTGAAATTGATGCCTCATCTGCGGCATAAACAGGCGAACCGATAGCTAGCGCGCGCCCAGCGATAGTTGCGTGTACCGCTTTACCCGCAGTAGCAGAAGCTTTAGAAGCCACAGGTATGACAACTTTGGCGGCTTTGGCATGACTGACAATAGCTTCAGCAAGCGGGTGACTAGAACCTGTCTCCACACTGGCAAAGAGCGCCAATACCTTATCTTTACCTTGAGAATTCTGACCTTGAATACTTGAGTCCTCTTGTGTAAAGGCAACAACATCGGTCACGCGTGGTTTGCCTTCAGTTAAAGTGCCTGTCTTGTCAAAAGCGACTGTCTTCACTTGGCCGATGGTTTCTAAAGCACTACCGCCCTTGATCAGCAAGCCGCGGCGCGCACCGACCGCTAGACCAGAGGCGATAGCAGCTGGTGTTGAGAGCACAAGAGCACAAGGACAAGCGATCAATAATAAGGCTAGACCTCGATATAACCAAGTTGACCAATCTCCGCCCATGGTTAACGGTGGGACGATGATAATTAGGGCGGCAATAGCCATCACAGCCGGTGTATAGTAACGACTGAATTTCTCAATAAAACGGGCAGTGGGTGCTTTGGAAGCTTGCGCTTGCTCTACCAAATCAATAATGCGCGAAATAGTGTTATCGGCGGCTGTCTTTTCTACGCGCACTTGGAGCACACCATCGATGTTAATTGACCCTGCAAATACATTGTCACCCATCGTCTTGGCAACAGGAACAGACTCTCCCGTCACGGGCGAATCATCAAGGCTGGACGCACCTTGAACAATGGAACCATCAGCAGATACCCTATCTCCAGGACGCACCAGCACAAGGTCATTCACTTGTAATGAAGTCGCTGGAACGTTACGCTGCCCACCTTGAGCATCAAGTAAAATCGCACTTTTCGGAACCAGCGATGATAAGGCTCTGATGCCAGCGCGAGCGCGATCAGCAGCGATACTCTCAAACAGTTCACCGATTGAGAACAAAAAGACAACCGCTGCGGCCTCTTCAGCTTCACCAATGATAAGTGCGCCAAGCACGGCGACGGACATCAGCGTTTCAATTGAAAAGAATGAACCTGTTTTAGCCAGTGCTAAGGCTTTGCGTGCAAATGGAAAAACGCCTACAATCACAGCGATGGCAAACACCCATATCCCATAAGCGGGGAACAGTAGTGACAGTGCATAAGCGCTGCCCATCAAAATACCGAGACCAACAACCTGTTTGCCTTTTTGAGTTTGCCACCACCGCTTATCCTGCGGAGCCATCTGATTGTCGCTGTCAATATCAATAGCCGATACAGTTTGTTGACCAGTATTGGCAGATATACCGAACCCTAGGCTTTTGATGGTTTTTTCAATATCACTAGCCTGAGTCGGCGCATCAGGGGCCAAGCTTAGCTCTAGCGTTTCTGTAGCAAAATTTAGCTCAACATCAGAAACCCCAGGCATACGTTTCAAAGCTGTTTCAATCTTGCCGATGCAACTGGCACAGTCCATACCTTCAATATGATATTTCATAATAATTTACCCTTTGAATAATGATATTATGAACCCTCTAGTGGCTTTAGAGTCAAGGTTATTTATCTACAGTTTCGTAATTTTAATTTCTCTAGCGCTAGTCTTTACAGCCACTTTAATTATTTAAATCATAGAGGTTGTTATGACAATCAAAATTGGTGAGCTCGCTAAACGCACAGGTGCCACAGTAGAAACCATTCGCTATTACGAAAAGGAGCACTTATTACCCGAGCCTTTTCGTAGCGAAGGGAATTATCGTTTATATAATGAAGAGCACATTGAGCGTCTACAATTTATCCTACATTGCCGTACGCTCGATATGGCTTTAGATGATGTGCGAATCTTACTTGAATACTGGGAGTCGCCTGACAAGGACTGCGGCGATGTGAATAACTTGCTAGATGAGCACATTCATGCTGTGGAAATACGAATGGAAGAACTGATGCACTTAAAGCATCACTTGACCGTTTTGCGCCAGAAATGTGCAAGTAGTGCACCAGCGTCATCATGTGGCATTTTAAACGCGCTTGTCGATAACTCCTGTCATGAGTAATGATATCAGTAGTGTTCATTTCTGACGGATCAAATCATGAAAGGTTAAATACGCCCTGATGTTAAGCACAAAAAAACCCAGCAATGATATTAAGATCACTACTGGGTTGGAGGAAATAACAACTATGTTGTGCTGACTTAGAAAGTCTTATTTATCATTCATAGCAAGGTGGATATTACGATCTGATGCGGATGCGTCATCCACGTATTTTGAATCGCGCCATGTCGTATAAGCATAGACACCACTGTATGGGCTGATGCTGTTCTGACGGAAATCAGAAATCCAATTTTCGCCATCAAATATTTGGATATGGCCATGCGGGCGCTTTGATGAGCGATCATAGACAATAACATCACCTACTTGGGTTGGCATATCATTACTGATTTTGCTAAAACCTGCTTTATCAAGCGTGCCACGAGTGGCGTACTGATAGGCTGAAGGATTGGGTGTAAATTCATAACCAGCTGATTGTAGTGCTTTACGTACGTAACGGGCACAATATCCAGAGCTGCCAGATAAAGCCACTTTTGAGGCGCGAGCAGCAGCGATAGCGGGGGCTGAATTGCTGTCAGGAACTGTATTGACTTGCTGCTGTTGTTTTTCAGCGTATAAGCGGCTGTTTAATGATGAAAGCTGATTCTCTTTTTGCTTGGCCTGCGCACTTAGGTTGCTAATTGCTTGACTAATTTCATCATTATTAGAAACATAAGCACCACTTTTGGTGCTATAGATGTTTTTTGATGAACCGTAGTTTGATGCCACAGAAGTATTGGTGATGGTATTATTTGTTTGAGAGATTGTGATAGCAGCACCACTCGTTTGTGCTATGCCCATACCCAGTACTGACAAAATCAATAAAGCCTGTTTCATAAATCTAATACCTACGGTTAATTCAAAATCGTCTGTTATCAACAACAGCGCAGTCAATTAAATCTCAACAACACAAGTATATATACGTCATAGTGACTGATACTTCTGCTGCATATTATTCATATAAAAAATAATTATTGGCGATCACAGCTCATTGAAGTCTTACGAAGCTGTTACAAATCAAGCTGCTGACCAAAACACAAAGCCGACTTTAGCATAGGTTGTTTAGCCTGTCATTCCCCTTAAAAACCCCAAAAATACTTTTTTGATGTCGAAAAAATTGCTAATATCCCACATTTTACAATGTAAGTTTGTGTAACATGTACAGAATATAGCTGACTAGATTGACCACAATTTCTACTGTTTTATAAGCAAAAAAACGTCTGAGGGTTAAATCTATAATTTAGATTTAACCCTCAGACGTTTTTCTATTGGATGAAGTAATTACCCTATATAGGGTCTAACTAATTATTAAGATAATATAATAATTTATAATATTAATATAGATGTTAATTCCCTACTGGCTTATGTAATATTACGTAATTGTTTCGATACATCCTGTATATTCTTGTATTAACCCTTAATTATTTATCTATTTTAAGGGTTAATAACCGATAAATCCGCTTACATTGTCATCAAAAGTTACAAATTCAAAGTTATTTTTGCTTTTAAAGTCGCAATAGCTAATGATTTTTTTGATGAAGAATCATTTTATAAGCAATAGAACAGTCTTATACCTGCCTCATTTACTTTTAACGCTAACACTATAATCAAAGTATTCTTAACTGCTAACACACTATAATTGCTGCTCTACCGATTCAATATCAGCATAAACTTGGGTTGTCCCGTCTTTATTGAGCTGCATAACCTGATAGGGCATGAATTTATTTTGATACTCCATACCTGGGCTACCAATAGGCATGCCAGGTACGGCAAGACCCATAGCTTGTACTGGCGGATTTTCTAAAAACTGCGCCATATATTTAGCGGGTACATGACCTTCAAAGACGTAACCATCCGTAGTGACTACAGTATGGCAAGAACGCATTTCATTTGGAACGCTGTAGCGCTCTTTAAATACGGCTAAGTCCGCAACATCTTGCGCGGTTGCACTTAGACCATTATCTTCTGCATGACTTATCCATTCTTTACAGCAGCCGCAATTGGCATCTTTATAGACAGTGGCTGAGACGTTTTTTAGTAAGTCTGGTTTACTTACTGATGTCATCATAGAATTATTTATAACGTTTGGTTCAGCTGTCTTTGGAACAGCCAAAACATCTTCAGTTGATGCCGATGTTGTGCTTGCATCAGATACGCCACTACTCGGTTGGCTACAAGCAAATAGTGATGAGGCAGCCAGTAATAATAACGTACTACGCAACCCCTTAGACAGATAACGATTGAATATAAGACTGGATTTTATTTTTAAGGGGGTCATAGTGCTCTCTCATGTACTGTAGATATTGTGAGCTATAGAAGGTCAAGTAACACTTCATATCGTTTGGTAATGTAGCATAATAACCCATCAAACGGAGTACGTAAATTTATCCATTGAGCAGTGCGGACTGGTATCATAAGCAGTTTTCATTTTGAAATGCTGCCTGTAGTATTAACAGGTCTATCCGAGTTTTGGATTTTGACTAAAAATTCAAAACTCATAATTTTGGATAATTTGCGATGCGCCTGTCTACTATTAATCTACAAAAGCGTTTGAGTACTCACTCAAATCAATTACCGCTATGGTTTACGCTAGTAGCAGCATGGCTTGCAGGGGCTATTTTTTTATTTGCGCTAGCGCCTCATGGGTTCTGGCCGCTAGCAATAGTGTCACCAGCGATTTTATATGCGCTGTTGGTACCAAATATGAGTGGTCGTCGCGCTTTTATTATCGGTGAAGCTTACGG
>NZ_JBEOPC010000050.1:0-11303 GCF_040309765.1 Psychrobacter sp. TB20-MNA-CIBAN-0197 | reverse complement strand
GGACCGATAGCTCAGTTGGTAGAGCAGTTGACTTTTAATCAATTGGTCCCGCGTTCGAGTCGCGGTCGGTCCACCATATTACAAAAGCTCCACTACTTTTTGGTAGTGGGGCTTTTTTTTGTTTGTTTATGAGCTACTGACTACTTAGTTAGTACTTTTTAATGCGTACTTTGATTAAGGCGTTTTGACTCTCTTACGAGCAAACCTAAGCTTAGGTATCGTGGTACTCAAAATATTCCTAAGCGAGGTCTTACGGGGCTGCTTTGGTGCTCTGTCTATAAGAAGATCAAAGTCCTTATCATTGATTTTGACCCTTTTATCATGAGCCAGTAATACCACTGCTGGCTGCAATGCTTTGATCTTATTCAAAGAAGCTCGATAAGCATTAGGCAGGGTAATCAGATAAGGCGATACAAACTTATCTTTGATACTCAATATAAGATCTGCAGTGTAAGCTTGCTTGGTCTGCGCGTGCCATAATGTCAAGTCGCGATCTGTATGCCCAGGCGTCTCCAAAACCACCCAGTCTTCAAAGTTTGGTATCGGGTCACCCTCTTCAACCTCAACATCAACTTTTAAGATAGGATCATACCAAACGTTAGCTATCGACTTTCCTTGCCTATTGGCCACATAGTAAGTTAGCGCTAAATCGTTCAGATGCGAAACTCTGCCTAACACTCCTTGATACCAAGCTTTATCAGCTTTTGCACTGACTACCTGGCAACCCGTTTTTTGTTTTAACAACTCAGCCCCGCCAGCATGATCAGGGTGCATATGAGTGACCACAACCGTTTTAAGCTGATCGATAGGACGCTCCAGGGTATCTGTAATGTAAGTTAAAACGCTATCAACATCACATCGACATCCTGAGTCTAGCAATAACAACTTATCAGGATAGACGGCCATATAAGTGGTCTGAATATATCCTTCAATCGCTACAATATTTATTAAATCCATTATTAAACCTTAAGCCTGATCCAATCAGACTACTCCTATCAATAAATACAATCTTACTATTATAACCTTAGCGCTTTATTAGTCAGTGATATTCAGTGAACGCTTGTGAGCAAACTTTTATTAGCGTATAAAACGACATGTTTAGATATTTATAAGCTCATAAATAAAAAAACTCAGCACTTAGGCTGAGTTTTTCTTCATCATGATTACAACTTCATAGGATTAAGCCAAGTCACGAACCTTAGGCTCACGCTCCCATAGACGAGATTTTGCATTTTCTACAAAGCTGTCAAGCTCAGCGAGCGGTGTGACAAACTCATCTTTTTCTACAGGAAGTTTACTTAAGATAAACTCATCCGTTGCACCGCAATAAGCAATGGCTTTACAGTGTACATAAGCATCAGTGAACCAATCTAGCGTTGAGCTATCCTCCGCCAGTTTCTTAGCTTGATCCGGCATAATGATACTCACTACCGCATCGAAGAATACAGAGGGTGCGCCAGCGACACGCTCATCTGCTTGGATACGCGTATCGTCGTCAAGCTTAACTTCTTTGCTAGGAGCAACAATTTTGACCATACCGCCTTGAGCGTTAATAGCATCTTCAAACTTCTTAACTTGCTCATGGTTTGATCCTTCAGCCACTAAGATACCAACCAAACGGCCTTTTAGTGATTTAGGCGTACGACCAATCGTTTGCAGAGGCTTAGAGGTGTCCATATCTTGTACTGGTGCTGCTGGTTCTGCCGCTTCTGGTAGCTCCATACCTAAGGCATTGGCAACACGATTAGCTAGATCTTCATCAATATTGATAAGGTGACTGAGCACGCGAGTACGAACATGCGGCGCATCTACTTTACCAAGCTCAAACGCGTAGGCTGATGCAATGTGTGCTTGTTCAGCAGGGGTTTGGCTACGATAGAACATACGTGGCTGACTATAGTGATCAGCGAAGCTCTCAGCACGGATACGACCTTTTACGCCATCATCCAGTTTTTCATGAAACGAGTTAAAACCTTTTTGAGGACTTTCACGTGGACGGTCTAGATCTAGACTTTGAGGCTCATAAAGCACACGAGTCTTAGGCACTTGCATTTGCATATGACCGTCTTGCTGGTTATTTGCAAACGGACATTTAGGCGCATTGATAGGAATCTGAACAAAGTTTGGTGAGCCTAATCGTGACAACTGAGTATCTAAGTAACTAAATAGACGGCCTTGTAATAAGGGATCGTTACTAAAGTCGATACCAGGTGGTATATGCGATGGACAGAAGGCTACCTGCTCAGTTTCTGCAAAGAAATTATCTGGGTTACGGTTTAGTACCATTTTACCGATGATTTTAACTGGCACTAGCTCTTCTGGAATCAGCTTAGTGGCATCTAAGTGGTCAAATGGAAACTCATTGGCCTCTTCTTCGGTAAAGAGCTGTACACCAAGCTCCCACTCAAAATACATACCATTTTCAATCGCTTCATACATGTCACGGCGGTTATAATCAGGGTCAGCACCAGATATTTTAACTGCTTCATCCCAAATCAATGATTGCACGCCAGCAACTGGCTTCCAATGATAACGGAAGAAAGTACTCTTACCTTCTTTGTTGAGCAAACGGTAGGTATGAATACCAAAACCTTCCATCATGCTAAAGCTACGCGGCAATGCACGATCACTCATAAGCCAAATCAGGTTATGCATCGTCTCTGGGCTTAGCGAGACAAAGTCCCAAAAGGTATCGTGGGCAGAAGCCGCTTGCGGAAAACCACGATCAGGCTCCGGCTTGACTGCATGAATGAGATCAGGAAACTTAATAGCATCTTGAATAAAGAAGATAGGCATATTATTACCGACTAAATCCCAATTACCTTCTTCTGTGTACATCTTGACTGCAAATCCGCGTACGTCACGGGGCGTATCCTTTGAGCCTTTATTACCAGCAACTGTTGAGAAGCGGGTAAATACAGGAGTCTGCTTACCGGTTTCAGTTAGTATTTTAGCTGTTGTATACTCTTCTAACGATTCAGTTAATTCAAAATAACCATGCGCCGCACTACCACGCGCATGGACAATACGCTCAGGAATACGCTCATGGTCAAAATGGTTGATTTTTTCGCGTAATACAAAATCTTCTAAAAGACTCGGGCCTCGGCTACCGGCTTTTAAAGAGTTTTGATTATCAGAGATAACGACACCTTGCTGCGTAGTGAGCGCTTTTGTGTCGTCGTCTGCACGTTGGTGAGTCTCGCCGCCATTGCCGCGAGTTGGGTTCATGTCTTTTGCGGGGTCAGTATGATCAATATTGGTTTTCATCATGCATCCTAGCTAGTTATAAGAATTAAGCTCTAATAAGAGAATAAGAGCGAAATTTAATTCTACTAAACTCGCTTAGGTTTTACATGATAATACCTGTTGATATTTGGTTAAAGTTTGCAGCTATCAAAAAAAAATTATGATACTTTATAAAAAGGCTGTTTACTTAAGTACTGTGGTCGTTTTGATACTAGCGGCGAATTGGACTCTAAACATTCTTAATCTCGCCACTTACAAAGAATGACAGCGTCAAAGGGTTTATCAGCCTATTAAACACGTCTTCTAACGATGCTCTACTACTCTTCAAGGACATGCTTTAGTCCGTTTACCCTTCTTCACTCTGCTTATGAGGTCGCTTATGTTATGCAATACTAGCTATCAATCGAGTCACTCTTATCTCTCCTCGCTCAAAACTATGTTTGTTGGCTTATCAGTCAGCGCGGTTACGCTAGCTTTTAGTCAAACGGCCGCTGCTATTACCACCAAAGATATCAGCTATACCGTAGACAACCAACCGTACCAAGGCTATTACGCCAAAGCGGATAAGCCTAATGCTCCCTTTATATTGCTGATTCATGATTGGGACGGCTTGACCGATTATGAAAAAAAGCGCGCGGATATGCTAGCGAGCGAGGGTTACAACGTCCTAGCAGCGGATATGTTCGGTGCAGGCATTCGCCCTACTAAGCTTGAAGACAAAAAACGGCTCACCTCCGAGCTATACGACGATCGTAGTAAAATGCGGCGTCTGCTTGCTGGTGCTCTAAATACAGGACAAGCGCAAGGCAATGATGTCCGCGAAGGCGTAACGATGGGCTATTGCTTTGGCGGTACGGTAGCTCTAGAGCTTGCAAGAGCAGGGTTTGAGCAAAAAGCTTTTGTGCCTTTTCATGGGGGGCTTGAGCTGCCAGCGGGTCAAACTTATGATAAAACGAAGGGTGAGATTTTAGTCTTTCATGGCAGTGCCGACGAAGCCGTGCCGTTTGAGGATTTTACCGCCCTTGGTAAGACGTTAGAAGCCAGTGGAGTACCCCATGAGATGTTGACTTATAGCGGTGCAGTCCATGCCTTTACTGACTTCGATAATCCTGATAGATACAATGCTCGTGCCGATGAGCGCTCTTGGAGACGTTATACAGATTTTTTATCCAATGCATATAAATAACTTTAGTTTGTACCCTATAAGAAGAGCGAACCTTATTTATTAACCAGTCTGTTAGAAGACAAGGAAGTGAGTCATGTTATTAAAGAACGAATTATTACGTGAGCGCATTAGATTATTAGGCTCATTCTTAGGTGAGGCAATTTCTCGCCAATCTGGAGAAGACACGCTAAATACCATCGAGACCTTGCGCCAAGGTTTTATCCAAGAGCGCCGCGAGCATAACGACGGACAAAAACAACAACTTATCGAGCTCATCGCCTCGCTAGACAATCAAACACTAAAAAACGTCATTCGCGCGTTTTCTATTTATTTTTTTTTGGCAAACCTGACCGAAGAAAACTACTTACGTGAGCAGCGGCAAGTGATGCGCGCAGAGTCTAACCAAAGCTGGGAAGGCTCTTTTCGTCGCACTTTATCAGAATGCCGCGAGCGCCAGATCGAACCTGAACAAATCAAAGAGCTCATCGATCAGCTAAAATTTATCCCAGTCTTTACCGCGCACCCTACCGAGGCGCGTCGCCGTACAACGATGAATATCTTGCAAACGCTATATGAGCACACCGATGCCATGGGTGTCTATCCTGAGGGCAGTCGCGCCTTTGAGCAGGCCAAACAAAAAACCGCAGAAACCATTGATCTACTATGGTCATCAGATGAGGTGCGGACTCGTAAACCCTTGGTCTATGATGAGATTAATAATGGCCTGCATTATTTTGATGCCAGTCTTTTTACCGCCATACCGAAAGTCTATCGCAATATCAAAGACGCAATCGTAGAGATTTATCCAGAGCTTAGTGACTATGCGCTGCCCGCTTTTGTCAATTTTGGCTCTTGGATCGGCGGCGATAGAGATGGCAACCCCTTCGTCACTCATGAGACCACAGAAATGGCCGTGTTGATGCATGCCAATACCGTGCTGCGCCATTACCAAGTATTGATCCGAAAGCTGCGCCGCGAGCTGATTCATAGCGATAGCATCGTCACCATCGCGCCCGGGATTTATGAGCGAATTAAAGACTATAGCGAGCTGGATCAGCAGGTGTTTTGTTATAACCCTGATGACTATAATCACGAGCCATACCGTAGATTGTTATCACTCATCCTTGCCAAAATAAAAGCCACCAACCAGTATATCCAAAGCCAAGGCACAGACGACAATGCAGCAAAAGACGCGTACTTATCGCCGGCCGCACTGTTAGATGACTTACGCCTTATCCGCAAGAGCGTCAACACGCATGATAGCGCCCATGCCGAAGGGCTACTGCTAGATACCATCCGCTTGGTCAAAACCTGCGGCTTTCATCTGGCCGCGCTCGATATTCGCCAAGACTCAGGCTATCATGGCGAGGTCATTGCCGATATTTTTGCCAATGCCTCCAACTTGCCCGATTACAAGGCGCTAAGCGAAGCAGAGCGCCAAGAGTGGCTGACCCGCCTACTACAAAAACCAGGCACACCGCTGATTTATACCGATAATTTAAGCGAGCAAACCCGTGAGCAGCTGGCATTGATGCAGTCGGTGGCCAAACTGCGCAAACTGGTGGGCGACGATACTTTTGGCAGCTACGTCATCTCGATGACCAATAACGCCAGTCAACTACTAGAAGTACTGCTGCTGATGCGTTTTGCAGGTTTGTCTGGTATCAATGACGACGGACACTTATTTGCCGCCTTGCCGGTAGCGCCACTGTTTGAAACCATCGAAGACCTTAAAAATATCGATAAAATCATGCCAACGGTACTGGATAACCCGCTGTATCGCGAGCTACTTGAGCACTCAGGCAATATTCAAGAGATTATGCTGGGCTACTCGGACTCTTCTAAAGACGGCGGCATTATCACCTCGGCTTGGCAGCTGTATAGCGCCCAGCAGACCATCACTCGTATTGCCAACCAATACGGCATCAGCACCCGTCTGTTCCATGGCCGCGGCGGCTCTGTCAGTCGCGGCGGCGGCTCAACTCATCAGGCCATTGCCGCGCAGCCCGCTGGTACATTAAACGGACAAATCAAGTTTACCGAGCAAGGCGAAGTGCTCTATGCCAAATACGCCAATCCAGATACAGCAGTGTTTGAGCTGACAATGGGTATCACAGGCGCACTAAAAGCCAGCTCGTCACGCTTTGTGGCGCAGCCGGCCCAGCTCGATAGCTATGAAGCACTGTTTGCAGATTTAGCCGATGCAGGCGAGCAGCAATATCGAGCATTGACGGATAATACAGACGGGTTTTATCAGTTTTACTCCGAGGCCACGCCCGTACAAGAGATCTCTTTGCTAAATATCGGCTCGCGCCCTGCCCACCGCAAAAAAGGCTTGCCAAGCAAATCAACAATTCGGGCGATACCTTGGGTGTTTGGCTGGTCATTGGCCCGCTTTACCCTTCCTGCGTGGTATGGCGTGGGCACGGCATTAGAGAGTGTCAAACAAAACGAAGGATTGATGAAAGAGATGAATAAAAACTGGCCGTTTTTTAGCGCCTTTATCAGCAATATCGAAATGGCCTTTACCAAATCGGAGATGAATATCGCCCACGCCTACAGTCATCTGTGCAAAGATGAGCGCTTACGCACACAAGTCATGCAGGCTGTCGAGCACGAGCACGCGCTTACTCACTCTGGCCTAAACTCCCTGCTCGAGCAAACCTCATTATTGTCCACGCAGCAAGAGCTGGCAGCGTCTTTACAATGGCGCAATGCTTACTTAGACCCGATCAACTATATCCAAATCGAGCTGCTCAAACGCATGCGTCAACCTGATAATAAGGATGCTAAAAGTACCGATAAACTGGCGGTAGAAGATCCACTAATTCGCAGTATCAATGCCCTTGCAGCAGGACTACGTAATACTGGTTAGAACTTGATACTGATATTAAAACGCAAATAACCGCTGACTTAGTTAGCGGTTATTTTTTGAAAAACCAAAATTTGGTTGTTCGCTGGCATCTCATATTGAGTCATTAATGTTAAATGGTGGGCGTTGGCTAAAGCAATGATATCTTCTTTATGCCGGATACCGCTACCAGCATCACGCTGGCGCAAAGTGCTATCAAACTGCTGGTTACTCGCACTGGTATAGCGTCCATTTTCATTAAAGGGTCCATATACTATTAGCTTGCCGTCTAACGGTAATGCTTCTCCGACCAACTCAAACAACCTCTCAACCAAAGGCCAAGCGATAATATGTAAGGTGTTAGCAGTAAATATAGCGTCATAAGGTTCGCCAGTATTAGTTTTTGGAATAGAATCTGTTAACAAATTAAAAGCCAACGGTGCATACAGGTTTGATGCGGGATAGGCATCATGCCAAGCTTGTATCACCTGATGATTATCAGTTACATCGCTGGTTTGCCATTGTAGGTGCGGCAATCTTGGTGCAAAGTAAACGCTATGCTGGCCGGTACCTGAGCCGACTTCTAAGACATGAGTATGCTCTTGTAGCTCTTTTTGTAGCACGTTTAAGATAGGTGCTTTATTATTTTCACACGCTTGCGAAAATGGCAGTCTATCTTGGCTACTAATATCCGCATTACCTAAGTTATTTTTATTCATAATACTATCTTAATAAAGGTTCAATAAATCAGTCTAATAAATACCGGCTTCCACTCCAGCAGCTAGCGTCATCGCAAGCTCTTCCACTTGCTCCACAAACACCTCTTGCCAATCACCTTTTAAAATAAGCGTATCTTGGATTTGATTCCAACGCAAACCAGTGATAATCGTTTTCATAGCCAGTTTAGTTCCTGTCCCATCAAACCCAGCGCGAATATATAACGCAAAAGGCAGCCCCTGTTTGTGCTCTAATACCGCGTAATAACAGCGATCGAAGAAGTCTTTGGTCAGCCCTGCCATATAAGACAAATTCTCAGTCGTACCTAATAATAACGCATCCGCTGCGAGTATATCTTCAGGCTGCGTATCCTGTGGTGCTTTGAGAACCACGTTGATATCTATATCAGGGTGATTGGCACCGTCATGAGCGGCTTGCGCCAACTTTTTAGTATTCGGTGATGGTGCATGCGCGACGATAAGTAAAGTCTTGGAAGCCATATTAGTCACCATTATAAAATATATCAGTTCTTAGAATAAATAGTCACCTTTTGCATGATATCAGGATGGATGCTTTTCGCAACTGGACAACTCAGCGCTGTGTTATAAAATATCTTTTGCGTTTTCTCATTGAGCTGCTGCTTAAAAGAGATAGCGACATGTATTTCACTGACGCGCCTTGGATCAGCTGTCATCACTTTGGTCACCTCAGCGGTAGTACCTGCAATATCAATTTCCATATCACGCGCTTTAATCCCAATGATCGTTAGCATACAGCTTGCCAAGCTTGTCGCTAATAGATCAGTCGGTGAAAAAGCCTCACCCTTGCCCTGATTATCAGTGGGTGCATCGGTAATAATTTCATTGCTTGATTGCAAATGGATGGCGCTAGTACGCAAGTCGCCTTGGTAGGTTACTTTTGAAGTTGTCATAGGGCTCCTTCTGATTTAATAGTATTTTGAATGATAGGCAGTGTTATGACTATTTAATAAATGCTAAGATTACGACACTTATGCAAACATTAGTACTGTAAATGGTTCAAAGGAATTATAATATGCACGTATATGAGCTCTCAGAGTATCAAATTTATCAATTAAAATCGATAGATCCAGCTTTAAGTACTAATTGGAAAACAATCATTGCCAATATTTTGCCACAGCTTGACCCTGCTAGTCGTAAAAGTGTGTACGAAAAAATATTGTCAAAGAGAAATATTAGCGCAAATTTTACTTATATCATTCCAGAAAACCTTAGAAGTGTATTATCTAACACCGCAGTACGCAATAAAGAGTTGCAAGCGATTAGCGTACAGATGCTAAAGTTGGTCGAATCCCAACCGCAAACCTGCGATGCTATTGATCTTGCAGATAAAGTAGAAGCTATGATCGACTATATTAATCGAATTGATATAGGCGATCATCATTTAGACCAACAGAGTCGAAAGAGTATAAAGCGTGCTTTTTTATACGATTTAGCGACTTGGATTGATAATGTAAAACTGATAGTACAACCTGGCATTAGACAGCTTAATGTTGACGTTGTAAAAACGTATTTTAAAGAAGTTTTTATCAAACAAAAGATTCAAGAACGTGACTTTCGTGCTTGGGACTCGACTGATATTGATTTTCAAGAACAAGAAAACTTACCTAGTATTATCAGAGAAGAAGCTAAGCGTAAAAAGTTCTTTGTAATCGAAAGTGAAAAGTATTGGTATTTGATTGGTATCGCTGATAAGCCTAGACAAAACCCTTACTCCTTCAAACGCTTTTTGCATGAAGGCAGTATGCAAAATGAACTATACGTATATTTAACTCATGTAGTTCTCAGAAAAAACCTTTTAGATAATGAGCGCTACCTTGAGCACGTTACTTATTGCATGAGTCGACTCTATACTTTGGATGCTGGCGTATCAGATACGATTATCAAGTTTATTGAAGATGTACAATATAAATGTAAGACGCAAATTGAACCGTTACTTAAAAAACCCCTTGAAAAAGACGGTGAAGAAACAGAATTTCATATTCACAAGCGTATGAATGAGTATGAACAACAAATCACTGTATTGATACTCAATAAGCTAAACAACCTCATCGAAAACGCTATCAGCGACAAGGACGATCGAGACTATCTATTTTATTACTTAAGTAAAATTTTTAATAGAATGATTGATAGTATTCAGAACTTTCAATTACTACCTATTGCAACTTACTCTTATAACGTAGAGATTATGGTTGCCAGACTAATTAGCTTTAGGCACTTATTAGATATGATCTACGATTCGTTAGAGAATAAAAACTATAATGCAAAAGGACTTACTGAAGCCTCCAAAGAGATCATAGATATAATCAAAGAAGAGTTCGATGATGTGGAAAGCAATCTCAAACAGATATCGCGTCTAGAACAAAAGCTAAAGCTTTATCATGAGACCAAGGAAAAAGGAAATCTTTGGCAAAGACTAATAGTAGGATGGCAACCAAGATATGATTTCGAAGATATTGAACACTCAAAGAATCAATTAAAGAATGAGTTTTTCTTATCGATCGTTAGATTGGCAAAAAGTCATACTGATAATATTATTTATTTAGAGTTTGACTGTGATGAGACCGTTAATGAACATTATAGACACTATGCTATCGCCAATGACAAAATGGTTATCACACGTTTGCCTAAAGTATTAAGACTTCCTGAAGATAAAGAAACGTTCGATGTGCAGAAAATTAATGAAGCTATTCATCATAATGTTTTTATTTTCCGTAAGTCATCTGTTCTATAGCTCTTGATAAAAACCGTAAGGGTTAGAGATAATTCTTACAGGTAAGGCAAAACCAATAAAAGAATAGCAGACAAAGAAAAGCCCCCTTAACAATTAAGTTAAGGGGGTTTTAGGAATAGAGAGCTGACGATGACCTACTCTCACATGGCCGGAGCCACACTACCATTGGCGCAACGATGTTTCACTTCTGAGTTCGGGAAGGGATCAGGTGGTGCCATCGTGCTATTATCGTCAGCAAAGGGGGTTAGATATGAGTCTGTTGTGTGACTTTTAATAAGTATCACTTATCCTAACTGAATCAAGGAATAAGGTGATATCGATATAATGCTTGTCTAACTATAGAACCAAGTTCTGATAGATAGCTACAAACCACTTGGGTGTTGTATGGTCAAGCCAAACGAGCAATTAGTACAGGTTAGCTACACGCATCGCTGCGCTTCCACACCCTGCCTATCAACGTCCTAGTCTTGAACGGCTCTTTAGGGAAATCTAATCTTGAGGTGGGCTTCCCGCTTAGATGCTTTCAGCGGTTATCCCATCCGAACGTAGCTA
>NZ_JBEOPC010000049.1:0-12292 GCF_040309765.1 Psychrobacter sp. TB20-MNA-CIBAN-0197 | reverse complement strand
CGAATAATAGATGATGAAGTCTTTGATAAGAATCTGGGAGACCTTCCTAAATTTTGTGTAAGTATTTAATCTAAACGGCAGTTACACAGAATTCGGGATGGTCTCAAAAGCAGCGACAACTTCTACTATTAAAAAAGTAGTCGTTAAACCTAAGGCAACCATTAACTTCTTACTATTTTCTTCAGTAACAACCGCATGGCTATGATCATGATGTTCTGACATAAAATATTTTCCTTATTCTATTTATGATGAGCAGAGATATTGGATAACAGCCAATATCTCTGCTGTAAATCGACTAATCTATTGGATTAAGAAACTTTTTTTTTCATTTATCCAACGATAAAGCACGGGTAACAGCACCAAAGTTAGTAATGTTGAAGAGATAATCCCGCCAATCACTACGGTTGCCAGTGGCCGTTGAACCTCAGCCCCTGTTCCGGTTGCCAGCGCCATTGGTACAAAACCCAGTGAAGCCACACAAGCTGTCATCAACACTGGTCTTAAGCGCAAAATAGCCCCTTGCCACACGGCTTTATGCACTGGATATTTGTCCCTTAATTCCTTAATAAAGGTCAGCATTACCAGTCCATTGAGGACTGCAACACCAGATAAGGCAATAAAGCCAATTCCAGCTGACATCGATAATGGAATATCCCTTAGCCAAAGGAACAGCACACCACCGGTCAAGGCAAAGGGTATCCCGGTAAAGACCAATAGACTTTCTTTGACATTGTGAAAGACCGCCATCAGTAAAATAAAGATAGTGATTAAAGCCAGTGGAATCACGATTTGCATCCGTGCTTTGGCTGAAGCCAAATTTTCAAACTGACCGCCATATTCTATCCAATAACCACTTGGCAAAGTGTATGCTTTGAGCTGTGTCTGTACATCAGAAACAAAAGACCCTAAATCACGCCCTTCAACATTCGTTGTAACCACAACTCGGCGTTTACCATTTTCTCGACTGACTTGGTTGATTCCTTCAATGGTCGAGACTTGCGCGACATCCGACAATAAAATACTGCCACCATTTGGAAGCTGAATAGGTAACTGGGAAACAGATGCGACACTACGGTCTTGCTCTCCAAGACGGATAACAAAATCAAAACGACGATCGCCTTCTAAAATCTCTCCCACGCTTTGTCCACCAATATTGGTTGCCACAAGGTCTTGAATTGAACGCACACTCAAACCATATTGTGCAGCCAAAGTTTTATTTACCTCGACATTCAGTAATGGCAAACCTGAGGTCTGCTCAACTTTCACGGCACTGCTACCCGATATTTGCTGAATGATTTTGGAGATTTTAGTCGCCTCAGTATTGAGGACATTCATATCATCACCGAAGATTTTCACACCAACATCACTACGCACACCTGAGATCAATTCATTAAATCGGAGTTCAATCGGTTGTGAAAATTCACTATTATTGCCTGGAATCGTGGCTAAATACGTCACCATACGGCCACGTAATTCATCTAAACTTTCTTTAGGATTTGGCCATTCTGAACGAGGCTTTAACATGATATAGCCATCTGAAATATTGGGTGGCATGACATCTGTTGCAACCTCGGCTGTACCCGTTCTGGCAAATACTGCCTTAATTTCAGGGAAACTCTTTAAAAGAAGTTTTTCAGTATTCTCCTGAATACGTAAAGACTCTTCTAAGCCTGTACTTGGTGAACGTAACTGTTGTATCGCAAAGTCTCCTTCACTGAGCTGTGGTGCAAATTCACTGCCGAGTTTGGTACTGATAAATCCCGTAATCACTAATAAACACAGTGCAAAAGTCAGCACAACTGCTTTGTATTGATACGAAATATCAAGAGTTTGCTGATATTTAGCTTTTAGCCATAACATCCAACGACTTTCTTTTTCTTGAATATCGCCTTTGACCCACAATGCCACAGCAGCAGGCACAAAGGTGATCGATAAAATAATGGCTGCAACAAGGGCGAGTACCACTGCCAATGCCATCGGATGGAACATTTTTGCTTCCACACCACTTAAAGCAAAAATCGGCAAATACACCACCAAAATAATAAGCTGACCAAAAATAAGAGGACGACGTGCTTGGCGGGCAGCCAGAAAAACTTCCTTAAAGCGTTCACTTTGTGTGAGAGGTCGTTTTAACAGTTGCTGTGTATGGGCTAAACGCCGGATACAGTTTTCGACAATCACCACAGCACCATCGACAATGATGCCGAAATCGAGTGCACCTAAACTCATCAGATTGGCACTGATATTTTGCTGTGCCATCCCGGTTAAGGTAAACAGCATAGAGAGTGGAATGACACAGGCAGTAATCAAGGCAGCACGGATATTCCCTAAAAACAGGAACAGAATGATGATGACCAGGATTGCTCCCTCTACCAAGTTTTTCTGAACGGTTTTAATCGCCTTCTCAACCAAGATAGTACGGTCGTACACCGTTTCAATCACTACCCCTTTAGGCAAACTATTCTGAATATCTTGAAGCTTGGCATCCACAGCTTTAGAAACAGTCTGGCTATTTCCACCCATCGCCATCATGACAACCCCTAAAACGGTTTCTTTGCCGTTATAGGTTGCCCCACCGGTTCTTAAATCATGCCCAATAGAGACTTGCGCAATATCACCAACCCGAATTGGGCTGCCATTTGGGCTACCCAGCATGGTGTTCTCAATATCAGAAAGCCCATTGAATGCACCCGGTACACGTACCGTCAGTTGCTGACCATTGTCTTCAATATAACCTGCACCTCGGTTCTCATTATTTTGCGCTAAAGCCTGTTGCAGTTGTTCTAATGAGATATTCAGTTGCTGCATCCGGTTTAAATCGGGAGAGACCACATAGGTTTTTTCAAAACCACCAATACTGTTGACCTCTGCAACTCCCTTAACACGTTGCAGTTGAGGACGCACAATCCAGTCCTGAATCTCACGCAAATCCATCGGCGTGTATGCAGTTCCATCCGGCTTTTTCGCATTCGGATCTGCCTTCAGTACCCATTGATAAATCTCACCGAGACCCGTAGAAACGGGGGACATCGTCGGTGCGATTTGTGCAGGCAACTCAGATTGCGCCTCCTGTGTCCGTTGGTTAATCTGCTGACGGGCCCAATAAATATCAGTCCCATCTTTAAAGATAATGGTGACTTGAGAGAGTCCATAACGGGATATGGAACGGGTAAGCTCCAGATCCGGAATGCCAGCCATGGCATTTTCAATGGGATAGGTAATCAGCTGTTCGACTTCAAGCGCAGTAAAACCCTTGGCTTGAGTATTAATCTGGACTTGGGTATTGGTAATATCGGGTACAGCATCAATCGGGAGTTTCTGATAGCTATACACCCCGACCGCAATCCAGGTACAGGCAAAGAGCAACACCCAAATCGCATTTTGTATGGAAAACTGAATGATTCGTTCGAATAAACCTTCTGGTTTTGGTAGATCAGAATTAATGTCCATGGCCTGCCTCGTCTTTTTCTAATTCAGATTTCAACAAGAAACTGCCTTGAGCGATATACTTCTGCCCTTCAGTCAGCCCAGAAATCACTTCAAGCCATTGTCCATCACTTGAAGCCTGCCCCAATTGCACTTTCTGTGCTTTTAAGTGGACTTGACCTTTTTGTTCTGAATCTACGATGAAAATACTGTCTTCACCTTCAATACTTTGCAGCGCAGACTTTTGAATCCGAAGGGCTGATTTTGCTGTAGCTTCCGGAATCAACACTCTCACTAACACATTAGAACGCAACTCAGTAGCTTGCGCATCGAGTTTTGCGCGCACCACCAGACGCCCTGTTTGTACATCTGCCTGAGAGGTTAAGCTTTGTACAGTAGCTTTATAGCTTTGATCTGAATCATTCACTTTAAAGTCAATTTTTTGCCCGGCTTGCAGTTGACCTGAGAATTGATTCGGCAAATTAAACTCAAGCCATAAATCTTTCAGCTGTTCAATGACAAAGAGCTGATTAGCCAGTTGCACATTTTCACCGACCACAATATCTTTTTGACTGATCACCCCAGAGATCGGTGCTTTAATCAGAAAACGCCCATTGTTATTGCCACTTGCACCTAATGCATTTAAACGTGCTTGTGAGGACTGGACAGTAATCTGCGCTTGACGGTAGGCATTTTCGGCACGCTGGTAATCCTGTTTGGCAGAAACCCCCTGTGACCAGAGTTGCTGTTCGCGCTGGTAATCTTTACGGGCCAAATCCAGATTCACCTGTGCCATACGCAGATTTGCCTGTTGGTCGATCAGTTCAGGCACGGTTAGTACAGCCAGCGTTTGTCCTTTTTGCACGCTCTGTCCTAAAGCCACATTGATCTGCTCGACATAACCACTAAAATTAGGCGATATATGCGCTTGTTGATCGGTATTCACCACCAATTTACCTGGCAGGGTTGTCAGCTTTTCAACCAATCCTGTGGATGCAACAGCAACTTTTAAACCTTGTTCAACCATTTGTTGGCTGGTCAGTTGTATTTCGCCTTCTTCAGCATGTCCTTCTTCAGAACTATCTTCATCAGAATATTCGGCATTTCCCTCATCATAACCCTGCCCCTCAGATTCAGTTTTTTTTGAACTTAACCAAATAGCCAGACTGACCAAGACCGTAATCAGAATCAAAACTACAATCATGAGAGACTGGGATATTTTTCCGTTTTGCTTGGCGTTCATTTTATCGTGCTCCCCCATTGATTAAATTTTGCGATGCTTCGACTGCCTTTTTATTCAGTTGTGTATAGGCATCCGAACGGCTAATTTCTTCATAACTTGTGCCAATACTGAGTGCCTCAGCTGCTAGGGCAGTTTGCCAAGCTTGACGTAGAGTTTGTAATTGACCCAATCGAAGATTCTGCAGTTGGGTGGTTGCTTGCTGAACGTCGGTAATGGACAGTTTCCCTGCCTGAAACCCTAGTAAAGTACGGCTCTGAACTTTGGTCGCCAAAGTAACTTGTGCTGTTGTGGCATCGAACTGGCTACGTAAACCTTTGAGCTGATGCATGCTGTTGGCAATATCGAGTATTTGTTGCTTCAGCTCACGCTGCTGCTGTTGGTTCAGCAATATTTGCTGTTGCTGGACCATCGGGATCGCATATTGCTGGCGATTGAAAATATTCAGTGGAATAGCCACGCCGATTGCTAAAGTCGTATCGTTGCTTTCATTAGGGGTTTTGCTACGTTTCATGCCTACATTTAAAGTCGGATTGGGACGTGCCTGAATTCTTAAATTTTCAATTTGATGATCCGATTGCTGAATGTTCAAGGCATAGAGTTTTTCTAGCCACCCTTCAGCAATATACCGTTGCACAGTTTGGAGACTTTGCTCTGGCCAAGGGATAGCGGTTTTATTCAATTGAAGATGTGAAGATGTTTCTCCCCCCCACAAATTAGACAGCTGACGACCGGCAGCTTGTTTATTCAGCATCGCTTGCTCATAAAGTCGTTGGATTTCTAGCGCTTCAATTTGGGCACGCTCAAAATCAACCAGGGCAATACTGCCTGCCTGATAGCGTTTCTGGGCACTGTCCAGATTGACTTTACTTGTTTTTAACTGTACTGAATAAGCAGACTGCTCAACCTCAGCAAGTGCAAATTGCGACCATGCAAATTTAACAATCAGTTGGCTTTGTGCCTTCCATAATTGCTGTTGCAATTGGATTTGTTGATTCGAGGTATTGGCAATCACCCGGTTCAGCTTACGCTGACCAAATAGATCTAGAGGTTGACTAACGCCAACATTGAATTCCTGTTCTTGACCTGAGCCAAAGCCAGACTGTTCTAAACTTATACTTGGATTCTGCCATAACCGACTTTGCTGAATATTCAATTCAGATATTTGCTGAACTTGTTGCCACGGCTTGTCTTGAGTCTGGTAACTTTGTACTTTTGCTAAAGCGGATTCAAAGCTGGTAACGTTTTCAGCATAGCTATATTGCATAGCCGCTGCACATATACAAGCAACCAAGCTATGACGCAAGAGTATAATTGATTGTGAAGACATGATTTTTCCCACTTATTTAAATAATAAAAGTGGTGGGAATGTTTTAGGCTACCCCACCATGAGCGGGGAAAATTCGGGAGGTAGGCTTTGTTGAAACAGGTCAGGAGCCTGATAGCTGTTTTTCCAATGAAATTGTGGATTCACTTTAACTTCAGAGCTTGGATGAAACACATCTACTTTTTCATTTTGTACAATCAAATGCATCATCGATGGTAGATGATCTTGATGATCTTCACCGATTTCTAAATCGCTACTGAATGTTTTTATGTTTTCTGACTGTCCATTATGATCGTGTTGACGACTATCGCTGGCACACAAGGTATTTTGGTGATGACCAAAATGATAACTCTGCTGTGATTGAGGCTGTTGTTCATGGACACAAAAGGCCGCCGCCACATTCCAAAAGCTTTGGAACATGAACAATCCAACCAAGACTGTAATCCATGTAGTAGAACGCATCATCTGAACCGTACCGGGTTTGTCGGAGACTTTTTATTTAAGTTAGGCCACCTGACCTAACGGGTTAATCTTATCATTGTACATTGCTTCAAACTCAAAAGGCAATTTTCCATGAGAGTTTCCCAAAAAAAGTGGTCGATGCCAATCCGTAACTGGACGTCTGCTCTGAATCGTTTTATGATTATGTTTGATGACCGTATCAGCAAGCATTTAATCTAAACGGCAGTTACACAGAATTCGGGATGGTCTCATAATCTACGAATTTTGAAAATTATAAAAAATAAACCCCCCTACTACTTGACGTAATAGGGGGGTTTATCGTTTAATGTTCATTAACGGTTACAGACGTTTGGCGACGCCTGTAACGACCAAATAAGCATATGCAGTGCGTTATTTGACCAGCAATTAAGCCCATTAGGGTCTATTTTAAGCCAAATCTAGGCTACTTTGCAATCAAATTACTCATATTACTACTGTAAGTTACCAATTTTACTCAGTAAAACCGCCTATTTGCTCGCTACCTTCGCCCTATCAACGCTCTTTAACTGTTCCCTAGCAATGGGTGGCAGGCCTCAGTGACGACTGCATTGCGTGGGTGACAAGCAAGCTCCCGACAGGGGTTACTAGACATATTGAGCAACGCAATGAGAGGTTATATTAGCGTATTCGTAGCGGTATATTGGGTGTTAACCCTTGCTAGCGTAGAAACGGCTATATAGCGGTTATGAGCGTGTCTAGGCGGTGCTATCAGCCGTAATCATAACAGAGTCAGCTTGATACAGTGATGACTTCCTGAGACGATGCCGATCGACCGACAGGCAGTTGTCAGGGCAATACTCTAAAGGGTTCGCAAGTTTTTACTTGTGGGCGCTTTAGGGTGAGTGTTGCCCAAAACTTCAACCTCTCTCCCTCCAAGCAGTTGTCCACAGAGTTGTCCATCAGGGTTGTCCACATAGCAAGGGCAACAGCGCGGAGCCCTTTAGGAGTAGCTCAGGCGCTGTTGCCCTTGCTGCTTATGTGGACATACGCTGTGGGCATACTCTAGTGGGCACACTGATTAAGAGGGAGAGAGAGGAAAGATTCAAAAAAAAAAGAAAAATTTGAAATTTTTACTGTTTTTCTTGCTGCTGCTTTTTATAGCTATTAATAAAAGGTCGAAGGCTATCAGGTATTTTCATGTATATCTTATAGACCTTTACTTCTTCGTTAGTTATACCAAGTTCTTTTTTGACTTTGAGTCGTAAATTTCTTACAGCTTTACGATGCCTATAGCAAATAAACGCATCTAGGAGCAATTTGTAATTGTTCAAGTCTGCTTTGATAATATCTAGTATCTCTTGAGCTGACGTGTTACTAAGCGGATCTTTATGTGCCGTTAAAAAACTCAGTTTCTTGTTGTCAACACTCGTACCCAGTAGTTCCAATATTTGAGCTGCTCGATAGGTGTTTATCTGATCGTGAAGCTTTTCGATGCTTGGTGTATGTTCTATTATTTTCTTAAATGTGTAGTAGTCTATAGGGTAATTTTTAGCATCTTCGCTATCAAAATCTAGAATATGAACACCGCTAATAAAGGCTATAAATAAATTCTTAGCTATAGATCCCTCCTTTCTTATAGCGTTCACTCGCATCATGTTTACCTTGCGTTTAGAGTACGGCACTTCACTCATAACTACTCCTTATTGCTTCTATAGAGTGCTGATCATACTTCAGTATTTGCATATATACACATTTATTTTTTTAGTATACAGCGTATGTATAGACATAGATATAAGTATATATAGACATTAATTATATTGTATATAGACATATGTCGTTATCATATATACACATATATCTTTCATTATATATAGACATATATTTTCTATCATATATACACATTTATGATATTATTTTAAGCCAGCAGTCCTAAGAGGGGGCTATTTTCGCTTCGCTACAATATCCTCTCTTAGGTGCTGACAAAGGGGCTATCGCCCCCTTGACCCCCCAACCACCCCTATACCTAGAACAGGAGCCAGTCTTATGCCACCAATTAGCGGTAAAAAAAGAACTAAAGAGATTGCGATTCGAGTCACAGAGGATGAGTTGGCCAAGCTGAAAAGACGGCAGCAGGGAACGACAATGGCAGGTTGGATGCGTGATTTGGGTTTAGGGGTAACCCCAATGAAGCCAGCTGACCCTGAGTTGGTTCGCGCACTTGGCCGTATTGGTTCTAACCTCAATCAGGTTACTAAGCACGTTAACATCGATAAGGCATTAGATGAAAACGTACTTGAGCAGATTAAAGCGATTAGGGTGTCTATCGATGCGCTGCTTAATGAGCATTTGCGAGGTGAGTCATGATTGTTAAATTCTTTAGGCGAGGGCAAGGATCAGGCGCAGGGCCGCTTAATTACTTATTGGGCGGTAAGGATACCCCTAGGGAGGGTGCAAAGGTGCTCTACGGCGATCCTAGGCTCACTGAGCAGCTGATTAATACCACACCATTCAAGCAAAAGTATAAGTCAGGGGTATTATCTTTTACGGAAGATGCGACACAATTTACTGATGAGCAGAAAAAAGACATTATGCAGCGCTTTGAAGAGACACTGTTTGTAGGGCTTGAGCCCGATCAGTACGATATATTGTGGGTTGAACATACTGATAAGGGTGGACGGCTGGAGCTAAATTTTGTGATCCCTTGCCAAGAGCTACGAAGTGGTAAGCGGCTGCAGCCATTTTATGCTGGCGCTGATCTGGTACGAGTCAATGCGTTTAAGAACATCATCAATCAAGAATATGGCCTAACAGATCCTAATGACCCAGAGCGTAAGCGGCTAATCAACCCTTATGTGAATAATGCGCCACGGCCAACTCCATATGATAGGCCGCCTAAGTCTAAAGAGAAGGAGCAGGAAAAAGAAGATAATGAGATCATCGCTAATCCTGAGAGCACTTTTGCTTTAAAAGAAGCCATTGATCGAAGAATGCGACATAGCCTAGCAGAGGGCAGTCTTAATAACCGTAGTAGTGTGCGTTATGCGCTAGAAGGTATGGGATTAACCATCAAGAGAGCAACCAAAAGCAGTATCAGCGTGGCGCATCCTAAAATGAAGCGAAATGTTAGGCTCAAGGGCACTGTTTATGAAGAGGGTTTTCAGGCGTTAGCAGAGGAGCGGCAGCAAGATTATGAGAGAGTCAGTGAGTCACGTGGCAATCGAGATTTAAGGACATGGACTAAAGGTATGGAGATCAAAAAAGCGTATCATCAAGAGTTATATGGTGACATCAAAGCGCCTGAGCCTTTAGATTTAGAGATCAAGGACGTTGTCAGCATGGAGCAATCACAGGATGCTACCCCTAGAGTAGATACACCAGCCCCGCAGCGTTCTTACAATGGGCCAAGGCCGTAATCGTTTGACTGCACTGTTCAGCAATCAAAACCAAAACCCAAGCCATCTTTTTCTTTTGGTAGGTGTGGGCGCAGCTGCGGCTTCTTTTTCAGATAGCGGCTCAGGCTCTAATGATACTTGTTGCTGGTGATCGCTATGTTCAGGGTCAGTGCCTTTAAACTCTAGCAGTCGGATCTGCGTTAAGTCATGAATACTGGCATTGGCTTTTTCTAGTGTTTTGTTGAGCTGACTTATTTGCTCTTGGTAATTCGCTATCAGCTGTTTTTGATCACGAACTTGCTGACCTAAGTGTTCATTCTTCAACTTCTCAAGCGCTAATTGGTGTTCAAGTGCTGTACTGTTCTGTACGTTTTGACTGTTCAAGGACGTACTATTGCTAGTGTTCGCGGATTGTTCAGTACGTTTTTTAGTGACAGGCTCACCAAACACTCGGATCATCTCTGAGGTATCAATTTTCTTGTCAGCGGTTCTGGAAAGCTCACCATCATTGATCTTCTGATAGATAGTGGTTCTCGATACACCCCACTGTTTTGCTGCCTTTGTCACCGATATGTTCATTGCTCACCTAGTGTTCAAGTACGTTTTTAGCCCCTGTACAGTGCAACTGTTCAGAACGTTCAGTGAGTAACTATCGCACCAACCTCACCATTTGGCAAATACTAATGCTCTATCCGTGTCTGCGGCCAACTATCAACTCAATACATTAAAAGACACCTCAAATCACCTGAGGTATTTTTGTATTCTGTATTGTAGTATGTTGTATATTGTATTATACTACATACAATATCATATAAAAACTACATATCTACTCATACAAATACAAAATTAAGGACATGACTATGGCACTCACTATTCAACAGGTTCATAGCACTGCTGATCAACTGCAAGAACAAGGTATCAAGCCTACTCTAGCCGAAGTGCGTAAGGCGCTTGGGGGTGGTTCATTTACGACCATCAGTGAAGCTATGAAGTCTTGGCGTCAGGATAACAAAGAAGAAGAGCAGCTAAGACAGGTTGAGCTGCCCAGTGGTATTACTGAGCGCTTACAGACGCTTGGTGCGGATGTGTGGCAGACGGCGGTTGATATCGCCAATGATCGCTTGGTTAAAGATCGTGAGGCCTTAGAGAGCATTAAGGCCAAGGCGCAAGCTGAGACAGACGAGGCGCAAGAGGCGGTTAAGACCTTAGAAGGTGAGCAGGCTGATTTGTTGGTGCAACTAGACGAGGTAACGGCCACTGCAGAGACAAAAGCTAAAGCGGCTGAACAGGCGACAGCTGAACGTGATAGGTTTAAGCAGACCTTGGCCGATACTCAGCACCAGTTGGAGCTTGAACGAGCTAAAACAGATGCGGCTCAGGCTCAACTTGCAGATCTGCGCAGTAGCTTTGATCAGCAAGCAAAAGAGCTTAACGTCAATATATCGAGAGTGGCCACGCTTGAGGCTAACGCTGTTAGTGATAAAGCAGAGGTTGCCCGTTTAAGTGCAGAACTTGAAGAGGTTAAAACAGAGTTAAAAACAGTCACCACTGAGCGCAACGAGATAGCAACCGCTACTGCAGAGGTTAAAGGGGAGTTAAAAGCGGTTACTATCGAGCGCGATAAGCTATCAGGACTGAATGATCAGCTGATGCAACAGCAAGCGACACTAAACACAGATCACCAGCTGCTGCTTAAGCAGTATGAAACGGTATCGACCAGTTATAGCGCTGAGCAAGAAAAGAGCAGTGCATTGACGATAGAGCTTGAGAAGATGCAAGCGGCGATAAATAAGGATTTAGATTAAGGCCTGATACGCACTACTAACAATATTTAATCACCTTAGAATAAGGTATTCAGCGCAGTCTACAGACTCATATCCCTAGTGAGGACTTGAGTCTTTGGCTATAGGCTGAATGGTAATAATGTTGCAACAAATTTATCGGAGATTTTAGAATTCTCTATTGTGAGAATTCTTAATTTTATCCATAATCGTAAGCCTATTTAAAATACTTAGGATGGAAATATGACTGCTAAAAACAGAACATCTAAAAGAAATCTTACCTCCAAAGAGCAAGTTGCTTTAGACGTGGTTAAAGGACAGACTACTAGTAATATAGAGCAAATTATTGAGGTGTTAAATGAAGATGGGATTATTATAGATAATCGTGACCCATCTTTTAATTCATCAATGGCAATGAACCATTGGAACCCTGAATGCGAAGCATATTTAAAACAGGGTGACGAAGATAGTGAAAAAAGAGAGGTTTATTATACAGGTGGCACGCTACTTGTAGGCTGGTCGGAAGAACTTAATAGTTACTGTTTATATAATTCAGAGATCTACCCGCTTGCAGAAAAAGCAGTAGAATACATGGAGAGTATAATTCCATAATGGGGCTGTAGTAGATAAGCACTATGCTAGACTACTTTTATGAAGATAACCCGTTGTAAACTAAGTAAAAAAG
>NZ_JBEOPC010000048.1:0-15903 GCF_040309765.1 Psychrobacter sp. TB20-MNA-CIBAN-0197 | reverse complement strand
ACTTACCATTTTTATCTGCAAATCGCCTAAAAAATAGTCTCTGTCAGTGCCACGGTCGAATGTTCAACACGCCCTAATTTGCGAATATTCAAAACCGCTTATCACCACCCAATAATCACATAATCGACCGGATATGTACTATGAAAGACGCTTCACCCCACACCTTAGGGAATATAGAAAAAGAGCCTATAGCGAATGACCCGCTAGCCTCAGCGGAGCTAAAAGGTGAGATGATTGAGCTACAGATGAGTATGGCGCATCTCGAGCTGACCGTAGAGCGTCTAGATCAAGTGATTGCTCGTCAAGATAAAGATATTCAAACGCTACAGCGACAGTTGCAGCTTATCTATAACCAAATGCAGAGTCAAAACCAAGGTGACGGCATCGCTCCTTTTGATGTCCTAGCAGATAAACCTCCGCATTATTGAGAAAAATGTTATTTTCATCATTGCAATATTTAAGTATCAGCCTGCTTAGATAGCCGCTTGTATGGTTTGAATCAAAACGCAGACCGGATTATATGAGCTTTTCTAAATGTAAAGTTGTGACTATATTGTGACGGCATAGTAACTAAATAATTATTTTTTATGGTTGTCATCAACTTCAAAAGCTATTAGTATCTTGCCCTTCAATCCCCCTTGTTTAGCGAAGTTTGGTTGAGTTAACTGTTCTTAGCTAGGTTAAACAAGGAAATAAAACAGTTAGGATGTTTGGAGAGAACTAATGCGTAGCACTTTTTGTTTAAAGGCTCTTAGCGTAGCGATCGCTACTTTTTCAGTGGCAAGCGCGGCTAGCGCTGCAGGCCTTGATCGTTCCGGTCAAGATATTACCGCATTTTTGCAAGATGGCACTTATGCAGAGACCGTCTATACTTATATCGACGCTGATGTAACTGGTAAAGATACCTCAGGTAATAAGATCGACGACATTGCTGAGGATTATGATTTTTTCCGTTATGGTGTAAAGACTGACATCAACGAAACCTTTAGCATTGGTGTTTTATATGATGAGCCCTTCGGTGCTGCGGCTGACTATGTAGGCGATAGCAACTTTGTAGATGCAACAGGCGAAGGTACCAATGTTGAAGTTCGTACTGAAAGCTTAACCGGTATCCTTGGTGCAAAGTTTGGTGAAAACAAAGAGTTCCAAGTGTATGGTGGTCCTGTCGCGCAGCGTGTCAAAGCTGACGTAAAGCTACGTGGTGAGGCTTATAGCGTTGCTAATGGTTATACTTTAAATGTTAATGCGGATCAAGACTATGGTTGGTTAGCAGGTGCGTCGTATAGTAAGCCTGAGATTGCTTTAAAAGCAGCATTGACTTACCGCTCGGAAATTGAGCATACTGCTAATTCTGCTGAGCTATATCCTTTTGTCGATAGTCTACCTATCCCGGGCCTTTCAGCAAATCGAAGTGGTGATATTGAAATTACCACACCTGAGTCAGTAAACTTTGATTTTCAGACGGGTATCAACCCGACGACATTAGCGACTGCAAAAGTACGCTGGGTACCGTGGAGTGATTTCGCGATTACACCAGGACTATATAATGGTTTTAGTCAAGTATTAGCAACTCTGCCTCAAGGTACTGGTATACCTCCTGAAGGTTTAGATTTAGTCAGCTATGATGACGATCAGTGGCAAGTAGAGCTTGGTCTGGCCAAACGTCTAACTCCTGCATTAGCAGTTTCAGGTAATATCGGTTGGGATAGTGGTGCAGGTGACCCAGTGACGTCACTAGGTCCTATCGAGGGCTATTATAGTGTTGGCCTTGGCGCAAAGTATAATGTTACCGAGAACTGGGCCGTATCTGCTGGTGGTAAATACTTATGGTTCGGTGATGCTGAAGGTCAAATTCCAAGTAAAACGGTTGTTAGTAACTTCGAAGACAATGACGGTTATGTACTTGGGGCAAAGATTTCTTATCAGTCTAAGTAATAAGTCTGATTTAAGCTCAATAAAAAAGCGATCCTTAGGGGTCGCTTTTTTAATTAATAATGAATGAGTGAAATATTGAGTCAGTCGACAGTTGATTACGGATAACTACATTTTGTACTGTTTGGTCATATTTAAGAAATAAAGCACTTTAAATGTTGTTTTAGTGTCAAAAAAACATTACTATTCAATTTAGGACCCCGTTTACATGTTTAGTAACAACTGGACTATGGCAACGGTTAAACAATGAGGATGTTTGGAGATACACAATGCGCCCTACCTTTCACTTAAAAACCCTTACGGTAGCCTTAGCTGCTTTTTCTGTAGCTAGTATGGCTAATGCTGCTGGTCTTGATCGTTCAGGTCAAGATGTCACTGCTTTTTTTCAAGATGGCACTTACGCTGAAGCGGTCTATACTTATATTGACGCTGATGTAAGTGGTTATGATAGTTCCAATAACAACCCATTCGATAATACCTATGTACGCGGTAACAAAACGGGCGATATTGCTGAGTCTTATGACTTTTTCCGTTACGGTGTAAAAACGGACATCAATGATACATTCAGTATTGGCTTACTATACGATGAGCCTTTCGGTGCTGCGGCGGAATATAGCGGTGATAATAATTTTGTCGCAAATACTAATCCAGCTGACTCATCAGGAGAGTTCGCAAATGACCCAGCACCTAGCGGGCCAATAGGTAATGCGATAGTTGGAGCTGAAGCTGGAACTGCTGGTGAAAACACTAATGTAGAGGTTCGTAGCCAGAGCCTAACGGGTATTCTTGGTATGAAGTTTGGTGCCAATAAAAACTTTCAAGTTTATGGCGGTCCAGTAGCACAGCGTATTCAGTCTGAAACAAAACTACGTGGTCTTGCTTACGGTCCTGCTACTGGCTACACGTCGAACAGCAACCCTGACATGGACTACGGTTATATTGCAGGTTTCTCTTTTAGTAAGCCTGAAATCGCATTAAAAGCAGCACTAACTTATCGTTCTGAAATTGATCATGATATTGAAATATCTGAAACCTACCCTTTAGCGCCGACCATCGGTGCAATAGGTACTCCTCCACGTGCTCTTTTAGCCAATCAAACTAGTCGATACGAGATTACGACTCCTAAGTCAGTGAACTTCGACTTCCAAACAGGTATCAATCCGACTACTTTAGCAACGGCAAAAGTCCGTTGGGTACCTTGGAGCGACTTTGTCATTACGCCGCCATTATATAACGAAGTTAGTAAAAATGCTGCCCGTCCTGATGGTCTTAACTTAGTCGACTATGATGATGATCAGTGGCAAGTAGAGCTTGGTCTAGCTAAACGCCTTGCACAGGCTCTAGCGGTCAGTGGCACAGTAGGTTGGGATAGTGGTGCAGGTGACCCAACCACCTCCTTAGGTCCTATCGAAGGGTATTACAGCGTAGGCTTAGGTGCCAAGTACAATGTCACGCCTGAATGGGCCGTTTCAGTTGGTGGTAAATACTTATGGTTCGGTGATGCAAAAGGTCGTCTACCTAGTGGAAAGATCGTTGGTGATTTCCAAGATAATGATGGTTACATTGCTGGTTTAAAGCTTTCTTATCAGGGTAAATAATCGATTTGTATCTCCTGTAGACAATAAAAAGCGGCCTATCATAGGTCGCTTTTTTATTGATTCCAATATTTTAATTGAATAAAAACTCTTAGATATGGAAAGATATTTAGAGTGTTTTACAGAGAGTAAATTAATAACTGATAGCTACAACCTACTTACTACTCATATGTTGCTACACATGTGACAGCTGCCTTCCAGTTGATTGAATGGTAAGCAGTGTATCCATTGTCGCTACCTATATGATAGTTAGCTATCCATATAGGTAGGGGCATGTTTAGACAGACCCATTTAGCAATAGTACATAGCTATTCTATTAAGAGTAGATACTCATAATAGAAGGTTAGACCAGCCTTCCTACTTATAATAGTAGCTACTTACATCATAATTAATAGCTACCAATAAAAAACCTCGCCATCTTTGATAGCGAGGTTTTTTAATATTCAATAGTCTATGAATTTATTTGTTTAAATTCAGCTCCATTTCTTTATATCTATCAGATACCGTAGGTCTTGGACCGCCAGTCATGATACTCACTGCAAAGATAGCAATGGTGCTCAAGATAAAGCCTGGAACGATAGCATATAACCAGCTATTTAGGGCGACTCCATTCATCTCGAATGGACCATAGACCCACAAGATGACCGTCAATGCACCGACAACCATACCGGCGACAGCGCCGTTACGGTTCATACCGCGCCATGTCAGACTAAAGATAACGAGCGGGCCAAATGCCGCGCCAAATCCTGCCCAAGCGTTAGAAACGAGGTTCAGTACTGAGCTGTCTGGGTTTGATGCCAGCAAAATAGCGACAACAGCAACGACAATCACAGAAATACGGCCGACGAGTACTTGACGCGCCTCTGGGGCTTCTTTATCAAAGAACAGCTTATACACGTCCTTAGTCAATGAGCTTGATACCACCAATAGCTGAGAGGAGATGGTACTCATGATCGCTGCCAAGATGGCCGCTAATAAGAAGCCTGAAACCAATGGATGGAATAAGAACTGCGTGAATACCAAAAAGATAGTCTCAGGATCATCTAATGTCATGGCAGTCTTTTGCACATACGCACGACCAGCAAAACCAGTCATCAAGGCACCAATAAGGCTGATAATCATCCAGCTCATACCAATATTACGGGCGGTCGGAACGTCTCTAACTGAGCGAATCGCCATAAAACGTACGATAATATGCGGCTGACCAAAATAACCCAAGCCCCAGGCCATCAGTGAGATGATACCAAGTGCTGTCATACCACTGGTGATATCGAGCAAGCTTGGATCGATATTTTGGACTGCGGTTGTCGTAGCTGAAATGCCGCCAAGATCAGTAAAGGCAACGATAGGGACGATCACCATAGCAAATAACATGATGACCCCTTGTACGAAGTCAGTCATGGATACAGCGAGAAAACCACCGAATAGTGTATAAGCAACTACCACACCAGCAGTAACCCATAGGCCTGTGCTATAAGATAGGTTCAATGAGCTTTCGAAAAGTTTACCACCCCCTACAAGACTTGCAGCGGTATAAACGGTAAAGAATAGAATGATGACAACGGCTGAGATGACACGTAGCATGTGTGACTTGTCTTCAAAGCGGTTGGCGAAGTAATCGGGTAGGGTAATAGCGTTGTCAGCTACTTCGGTGTACACACGAAGGCGAGGTGCTACGATCAGATAGTTTAATAATGCCCCTAATGTCAAACCAAGTGCGATCCAAATACTAACCACACCATCTGCATACATATAACCAGGTAAGCCAAGTAGTAACCAACCTGACATGTCTGAAGCACCTGCGGATAATGCAGTAACTGCTGGACCGAGATTACGGCCCCCAAGCATGTAACCTTCAGTATCATTGGCCTGCTTAAAGTAAGCATAAATACCAATCCCAATCATCACTAAGAAATAGGCGGCAAGCGATATCAGCACGCCACTAGAAACTCCGTTCATATAAATTGTCCTTAACCAACGCTGTTGGCTGTTATTATATTTTGCTATCGAGATAAAAATAGAAACTCAGCACAAAAGGTGATATCTAAAAACAATAAAAGCCATTAGATATCTCGTAATGGCTTTGCACTTATTAACTTTGCACTTATTAACTTTGCACTTATCAATAAGTGATTACTTTTGACTGTACAGGATTGATATAATCACAGTCAGCTTTAGGCTTACACCGATAAATAAAAGTAAGTCATTCTTTATTCATCGCAGTGAAGGATATCAATCGTTTAAAATCGTCAGTTTTACCATACGTTTATCGATATGACTCTAAAAGCAGATAATAAGCTCTTTTTGAAAATGAGCTGTCATTTATGGTTGTATAAGTCATCTTACTCACAAACATAAATGAAACTGGCTGCTAATTTAATTATACTGTCTTTAGTTATGACCTTTAATACTCAAGCAGATCTTAAATCAATAGCATTGCAAATCAGTGATACTGTCAGCTACTTTTAACACTAGATTCATCATTAAATTAAGTAGCATCAGTTATCAAGTAGATCAGTCAGTAACCTTACTTCAATAATGCTAGAGCATTAATTAAAATGACATAGTTATCACTGAAGTAACTGAATGTTAAAGTTCATACTTAAAAATTATAACGCATCACAATATCAATTACTAATCGTAGATTAGATGCGACTAGCGTTACATAAGCCCCTCAATAATTTTGAGCTATAGAATAACTATAAAAAAAACGTGACCTTGTGGATCACGTTTATCATATTTGTTACGTTTATATTACTAACGGTATCATGAATTAATCAATAGGTGCAAGTAGCTCTAATAGCGCCTCGACACTGCTAGAGCGCGTCAATTTTGGATTGATAACCACGCCTAAGTAGCGTTGCAGCTCGATATTATCCGCCATATTGATACGCTCTAAGTCTTGGCTTATCAGGGTTTGCGGCAGTACCGACCAGCCCAGTCCTACGGAGACGAGCATACGAATCGACTCAAGTGGATTGGTACTCATTGTGGCATAAGGCTTTAAGTTATGTTTGGCAAATTCAGCCAAGGTGATCTGACTCGTAAAGGTATTGGCAGAAGGTAGAATAGCTGGATAGTGTGCTAGCTGCTCTAAAGTCACATTGGTTTTTTGCGCTAAGGGCGATAACGTGCCGGTCATGAAATATAGTGGATCGGACCATAGCGTATGATAAGTCAAGCGCTTGTCATAGACGGGCGGTAAGGTTAAGAAAGCCAGAGATAAGTTACCATCAAGAACGGATTTGTGCGCCTCTTCAGAGTCGACAAAATGTACTTCTAACTGCACAGCAGGATAAGCTTGAATAAAATGCTTGAGCACTGGCGCTAAGTGATGTAGACCAATATGATGACTCGTACCAATGACTAGCTTGCCTGAGACCACTTGTTCTGAGTGCTGAAGATTAATCCTAAAATTATCATAATCATCGAGCCAACGCCGGGCGTGCGGCAGCATCTCGTTAGCGGCTTGGGTAGGCACGATACCGCGGCCTACGGTGTCAAATAGCGTAATATTGAATTCGTCTTCTAAGTTTTTGATACGTTTGCTGACGGCAGGCTGAGTGATAAACAGCTTTTCTGCTGCTCCTGAGATACTGCCTGTTTGCATAACGGTGACAAACGTTGTCAAATTGGTGGTATTCAAACCGGTATCCTTAGCTATATGTAGAGCTATAATTAAAAGTTGGCTAATCCAATCACAATTTATTAGAAATATAAGTTTGGGAATGGATAAAAATCATCAATTATTATTATAGGATTAGGCTGCTATAATCACAAGAGATGAACCCACTTTTTAACACTTTTACTTTGTTATTTTTGTTAATTGTTAAGTTTAGCAAATAAATAGTTATTAATTAAATAGACTACAGCGTTATCGATTTAGCTTATAAGGTATAATTAGGATATTAGCGTTCAGTATAGGCGCATACTAATTGAAGCTCAGTTCAAAGATCAGTAACCGGAAAAGGACAGCTACATGGCCGCTCAAACATTATACGACAAACTTTGGAATGCTCACGAAGTCAGCAAGCGTGATGATGGTTCTAGCCTTATTTATATTGACCGTCATCTACTGCATGAAGTGACGAGTCCGCAAGCTTTTGAGGGCTTAGAGCTGGCCAACAGAGCGCCGTGGCGTCTGTCGGCCAATATCGCAAGTCCAGATCATAATGTACCGACGGTGACCAAAGAGCGTCTAGAAGGCGTTGAAGGTATCAAAGATAAAGTATCGCGTCTGCAAGTGGTCACGCTCGATGACAACTGCGCCAAATTCAATATTGCTGAATTTACGATCAATGATGCGCGTCAAGGTATCTTGCACGTGGTAGGACCTGAGCAAGGTTTAGTGTTACCGGGTATGACGGTTGTCTGCGGAGACTCACATACCGCTACTCATGGTGCGCTTGGCTGCTTAGCGCATGGTATCGGGACCTCTGAGGTTGAGCATGTCTTAGCGACGCAGTGCCTGATCACCAAAAAAATGAAAAATATGCAGATCCGTGTCACCGGTGAGCTTGGTGCTGGGGTGACGCCAAAGGATGTGGTGCTCGCGATTATCGCGAAGATCGGTACCGCCGGCGGCAACGGTCACGCTATCGAGTTTGCCGGTCAGGTCTTTGAAGAGATGAGCATGGAGGGCCGGATGACGGTCTGTAACATGGCGATTGAAGCAGGTGCGCGCGTTGGCATGGTGGCAGTTGATGATACTACCATCGATTATGTCAAAGGTCGTCCTTACGCACCCACTGGTGAGCAGTGGCAGCAAGCAGAGCGCTACTGGCGTACTTTGTATTCAGATGCTGATGCGGTGTTCGATACTGTCGTTGAGATTGATGGTAGCCAGATTGCCCCGCAAGTCTCTTGGGGCACCTCTCCTGAGATGGTCGTTGATGTCACGGGGTCCGTTCCGACGCCAGAGCAAGCGGCAGATGCCACTCAAGAAGAGGGCTGGATGCGCGCATACCGTTATATGGGACTCAAGGCAGGTCAGCCGATAACAGATATTCATCTTGATCGTATTTTTATCGGCTCTTGTACCAACTCGCGTATTGAAGATTTGCGTGATGCGGCAGCAGTAATTAAAGGGCGCACGGTCGCTGATAGCGTCAAAGAAGCGATCGTCGTTGCTGGCTCCGGACAAGTCAAACTGCAGGCAGAAGCTGAGGGCTTAGATACGCTATTTACTGATGCAGGGTTTGAGTGGCGCGAGCCTGGTTGCTCAATGTGCTTGGCGATGAATGCCGATAAGCTTGAGCCCGGTGAGCACTGCGCGTCGACCTCTAACCGTAACTTTGAGGGCCGTCAAGGCAATGGCGGGCGCACGCATTTAGTGAGTCCAGCGATGGCGACAGCGGCCGCATTGGCGGGTCACTTTGTCGATGTGCGTACTTTTTAGAAGAGGATAATCGATTACTCTTCTAACATTCGATAGTTATTTATAGGAAACACTATGCAAGCTTATAATATTCAAACGGGCATTGTATGCCCTTTAGACCGCTCAAACGTTGATACCGATCAGATTATCCCTAAGCAGTTTTTAAAATCTATTAAGCGCACCGGTTTTGGCGTCAATTTATTTGACGATTGGCGCTATTTGGACGAAGGGTTTCCGGGGCAAGATAATAGTAAACGCCCGATCAACCCTGATTTTGTCTTAAATCAGCCCCGCTATCAAGGCGCAACGATTTTGCTTGCGCGTAAAAACTTTGGTTGTGGCTCTAGTCGCGAGCATGCGCCATGGGCCCTCTCAGAATACGGCTTTCGTACGGTGATTGCGCCAAGCTTTGCCGATATCTTTTATAATAACTGCTTTAAGAACGGAATGCTGCCCATTATTTTAGATGAAGCTATTGTCGATACGCTTATGCAAGCCACGCAAGCGAATGAGGGCTATGAGCTGACCGCTGATCTAGAGCGCCAAGTGGTCATCACCCCGACAGGAGAAGAGTATGCGTTTGAGATCGATGAGTTTCGCAAGCATTGTCTGTTAAATGGTCTCGATGATATCGGTCTAACCTTGCAACAAAGCGATGCTATCAAAGACTATGAGCATAAAATGATGCAAAAGACGCCTTGGATATTTAATCAAGTGCATGCTTAAGCCAAATTTTAGACTTAATAGTTAGGGTTGATAGTCCGTTTTGACAAACGATATGTCGATAAATCAGTAGCAGCGAGAATGATGACTATTATTGATACCAGCGTTAATAATAGTTATACAGGGAGCAATACTGTATTGAGTTATGGCGGCAAGATAGCTATTATAAAAGCAACTTTATCATTTACAAAAAGTAGCCGTCATTATGAAAAAAACACGTTTTGCCGCTTATGTTGGTGCCACTTTTGCTATGAGTGCACTGTTATCAAGTTGTCAGCTTTTTACAGGCTATCATCAGATAGAAGCTGCTGATAGTGCTGACAATTGGTCTGGCAAGATTTACCCGGTGGCAGGCGAGACTAATATCGCTTGTGTAGGTACTTATCACTGTGAGATTACTCGCATCGATCAAACGCCGACTATTGCAGAAGAGACGCATCAGCCTGTTGACCGTAACATTGTAATAGTAAAACCTGAAAAAGATAAGGTGCCACTAGTCGATACTAAAGCTGTTAAGCTGGTGCCGTTATCGGCCTCTGGCATCTCCGGTTTGACTAATTATTACGCCCGAGTAACACCTATCAAACGCGAAGTACAAGTGAACTTCTATCCTGAAAATAACTTAGAATACGTCGAGCGTTTCACGGTTATTCACGAGTTCGTTGCGGGTACTTATCAGCTGCGCGCTTATAAAGTTCAATCTCAACAAAAAGACAGTAGCTTATTAACGAGTGCATCGCCGAACCCTCTATGCATAGAGCTTATTCAAGATGGCACTATTAAGCGTCGTTTTTGTAAGCAAGTTGATACTGAGCGTCAAGGCGAGTTTGTAGAAACTGGCGTGTTTGATGATACGGTGACCAGTTAAATCCTTTTATAACGTTTTATCGCAATGATTAAAACCTCCGATTCCCACAAATAACTAAGTTTTGACAAGCTCTAGTTTTATTACAATATTCAAAGACAAGGAAAAGTATGGCGACTATATTGACACTAGCAGGCGATGGCATCGGTCCTGAGATTATGACTCAAGCTATCGATGTCCTAAAAGCGGCCAATGATAAATTCGATTTGGGCTTTACTCTGGAGTCGGGGCTTCTTGGCGGTGCGGCGATTGATGCGACTGGTGAGCCGTTGTCCGAGGAGACTTTAAGGCAGGCTCGTGCAGCCGACGCTGTACTGTTAGGCGCAGTTGGTGGCCCTAAGTGGGATAACATTGAGCGCAGTAAACGTCCTGAACGTGGTTTGCTCAAGATTCGCAGTGAGCTTGGTCTGTTTGCTAATTTGCGTGTCGCCAAACTATATCCGCAGCTAGCGAATGCTTCGAGTGTCAAAGCCGATATCATCTCAGGGCTTGACTTATTAATCGTCCGTGAGCTGACGGGTGGTATCTATTTTGGTGAACCGCGCGGCATCCGTACTTTAGATAATGGCGAGCAGCAGGGCTATAACACTATGGTGTATAGCACCAGCGAGATTGAGCGTATCGGCAAAGTCGCGTTTGAGATGGCGCAGACTCGCGCCCAAACCAGCGGTAAGCCGGCTAAGATTTGTTCAGTTGATAAAGCCAACGTGTTAGAGGTGACTGAGCTGTGGAAGCAGACGATGATTAAGATGCAAGAAGCGGATTATAGCGATGTTGAGTTGTCGCACATGTACGCTGACAACGCTTGTATGCAGCTCATAAAGGATCCCAAACAGTTCGATGTTATGGTCACTGGCAACATGTTCGGCGATATTTTATCGGATGAAGCGGCTATGCTTACAGGCTCTATTGGGATGCTACCATCAGCGAGCCTCGATGAGGACGGTAAAGGTATGTATGAGCCTTGTCATGGCTCGGCTCCTGATATCGCTGGACAAGATAAAGCCAATCCCTTAGCGACGATTCTATCGGTAGCTATGATGCTACGCTATACTTTTAAGCAAGAGACCGCTGCACAAGCGATAGAGCAAGCGGTCAGCGATGTGTTGGATGATGGTCTACGTACGGTTGATATCTTGGATAACAGCGAAAGTGGCCTGACGCAAGTGGGCTGTCGTCAGATGGGCGAGGCGGTATTGGCCAAACTGCTATAGCTGTTTTTAAGTGCTAGTCCATATTTATGGATTTTTATCTCTCATTTAACCTATAAATCGTTTGCCGGTTTATAGGTTTTTTTGTCCAAAAGAGCTTGTTAATATATTTACTAAGTAAGCAGTTTTTTACGTAGATTTTGCATAGTTGTTATGTTTGTATAGCTACTATATTTACATAGATACTATATGAGTAGACCGCTATTAACATAATGAGCTTATATGCTAACAGGGCGCTATGGCATTATTATTAAGGTATTTAAATTAGTAAATACTTTCACAATAATAAAAAGTCACTATAAGACTATATTGAATATTAGAGGAAACTATGTCTCAATTAACCAAAATCACCAGTGCCATGCTAGCGAGCAGTCTATCTACTGTGCTACTAATGAGTCCAGCGCTAGCGGCGACTAACAGCGATGTTAGCCCCATTACTAATGGCGTCAGTCAAAAGATAAATAGCGATAAAGCAGCAAGTAAGGCGACAGCTGAATCTCTTAACGAGCTACTACCAACTATTGAGTATACGACAGAGGGATTATCAAAATCTGCAAAAAAAATAAACAGTGTTAATTGGAAGGAAGGGGAGAAGATAGATCGTGAAGTTGGCACTCGCTTGCAAGCGCTATTAAATTGGCACCATAGCGGCGTCGGCTCAGTAGATGGGTACTGGGGCAAAAACACTCGTAAAGCGATGCAAGCGTTTCAAAAGGCTAATGGTTTGAGCGTCACTGACCAATTAAATACCGAAACTTGGGATGCACTGACAGCGAGTGAGGCATTAACCCGTCAACCTGTACTAGTGCGCTATAAATTAACCCCTGATGATGTCAATATCAAAACGACCACGATTCCAGCTAGCGCAGAAGCCAAGTCTAATCTCGAGGGCATGTATTATGAATCCGTGCTCGAGGCATTAGCTGAGAAGTTTCATATGAGTGACAGCTACCTGAAGTCTCTAAATCCAAAGGCTAGCTTTAATGCTGGCGAGACCATCACCGTCTATAATCCGGGCAATCCTAATACAACGCCTGTCAGCCGTGTGGTCGCGGATAAAACTACTGAAACTCTCTATGCTTATGATGACCAAGGCAATCTTGTAGCTAGCTATCCCACGACAGTCGGCAGCACTGCTACGCCTTCACCAACGGGTACGCATGAAGTAAAAGTGAAAGTCAATGGCCCCAACTATACTTATACTGGCGATAACGGAGAGAAGTTTATTATTCCGCCAGGTCCTAATAACCCAGTAGGCAAGGTTTGGATTGGCTTGTCAAAGCCGTCTTATGGTATACATGGTTCGCCAGATCCTGATCGCATTAGTCGCCAAGCCTCAGCAGGCTGCGTGCGTTTGACCAACTGGGACGCGTTATCTTTGTTAGGAGTTATCGACGATGACGCTACAGTAGAGTTTAAGTGATTTTATAACAAGTCAGATTGATTGAATCCTTAAGCTAGAATATTAGGCAAAAAAATACCGCTAGTACAATTATTAGCGGTATTTTTTGCCTGACAAGAGATGCTAAGCGTGCTTAATTCTCTAGACTAGATCAAAACTCAAAGGTCATACGAAGTAAGCAGTTTAGTTCTTACCACGATAAGTAATACGACCTTTGGTCAAGTCATAAGGCGTCATCTCGACTTTGACTTTATCACCAGTCAAAATACGGATGTAATGCTTACGCATTTTGCCAGAGATATGGGCAATGATTTCGTGTCCGTTTTCTAAACGAACCTTAAACAGAGTGTTTGGCAAGGTATCGATGACTTCGCCTTCAAACTCGATAATATCGTCTTTTTTAGCCATAATTTATATCAATCAATGAAAAATAAGCCAATATTATACGTAAGTTTAGCGATTAAAGCAATATGGCAACGGGTTTTTGCTTGACAGCGTTTAGCGGTTATGTATGTCAAATTATAATTGAGCTTGAATATCTAAAAAATTAATCTGGCAGATTGAGCCAAATTGGAGTCAGTGGCTCTTTTGGGAGCAGCGACTCGTACTCTTCGGGATAATACGCTTTTATAAAATAAAGTCCATCACCAGCAGCGGTCGGCGGGGCAATCGTACGATCTTTTTGCGCTAAAATAGCTAAGAGGTCGTCCGGCTGCAGCTCGTGACGGCCGATAGCGTACAGCGTACCCATTAAGTTACGTACCATATGATGCAAAAAGCCATCGGCTTGAATATCAAATACAATAAAGGCGCCATGAGCAAAGAGCTTGGCATGACTGATGGTACGCACCGGCTGATTGGACTGGCAAGCTGCGGCGCGAAAACTTGTAAAATCATGCGTTCCTACTATGTCTGCAGCAGCCTTTTGCATTGCGGCTAGATCAAGTGGCTGATGAATGTGAGTCACTTGGTGGTTTAAGATAGCTGGGCGCGTGTCTTGATTGAGCGTAACATAGCGATAACGCCGAGCGATGGCCTTAAAGCGCGCATGAAAATCGCTTGGCATCGGCTGAATCCAGCGTAGTGCAATATCATCGGGTAATAAGCTATTGACACCGCGCAGCCAATTATGGGTCGGTCGGTAGGCTCGAGTGACAAAGTGAGCGACCATGTTACTTGCGTGTACCCCAGAGTCGGTGCGTCCTGCGGCGACCACTTCTACTGTCTCGTTAGCGACTTTGCTAATAGCAGCCTCTAGGACTTGCTGGACGCCTAAAACCTCTTTTTGTCGTTGCCAGCCATAATAATGAGTCCCCAAAAACTCGATAGCTATCGCTAAAGTGTAAGTAGGAGTGTCTTCATCGGTGTGTTGGATTAGCTCGTCTTGCGGCACTATTGGCTGAGCGTTATCTGCTAAAGAGTCGGTCATAATGGTTGAGGTGCTTAAGCTTATTTTATGAGTTTGGGATTGTTTAGCGCTGACGACTCGTAGAAGTTCCTGCTTGGTTAACGCTATAAGTCCAGCGCTGACGTCTACGGGCAGGGGTGTCGTAACGTAGCAATAACCACAGTAGGCGCGCGTAGATCGCAGAGAGAGTGAGGCGTCCACCAGCGATGACGTGATAATCATATTGCCAGCTGCCCGCGGCGTAACTGCTACTCACGCCGCCAAATGGGCATTGGCTTGCGCAGACTACCATATGGCCTTGTTTATAAGCCGCTTGTAGCGCCTCGGCAAGCTGCGGCGAGTAAGGTACGTTGCCGCTGCCAAACCCTAATAAGATAATGGCGCATGGCGGTTTTGACAGCAGCGCTTGTAACTGCTCGCTGAGCACGCTTGGATCGTTAGGCAAGCAGTAAAGTGCATGAACATGAGCGTGCTGTGGCTGATTTTGTACCGCTGCCAAAACTTGTTGTTGGTCATCAAGCCAATGCTGCCGGCGAGTATCTGTCAGCTTATCTATATAGCTATTATCAGGATAGGCGGCACGGTGATGACCGGTAAAGGCCATAAAATCATGGCTATGAATCTTTTGCACCGTTTGCGCCGGCCAAGACTCACCGCCAAAACATATCTTCACCCCTGATTGCCCCGCTGCTGCTAAGCGCAGAGCTTCACGAAAATTATCCCAAGCATCACCGTGGCTGTCGATTTTATAAGCGTGCAGCTCTTCGCTATCTAGTAGTGGACGCATGCTGCCTGTGAGAGTAATACTGATGTCAGAACCGGCAAAAGCTTCTGCCAAAAACGCTCCTAAGTAGCTTAAGGTGTCAGTCCCTGTGATCAGCACAAACTGGCGCTCGCCAGCTTGATAGGCCGAGAGTAACAGCGTATAAAAATGTACAAAGTCGCTTGGCGTTAATTGGCTACTGTCTTTGATAAGCGAGTTATCTAACCAACACAGCTTAGGTAAAAAAGCGGCATCATCGTGCTCAGTGACAAGTTGCTGCAAGGCGGGTAAGAACACTTCGGCGGCAAGCGGCGCTAGTGGCCGCCCATAACTGCCAAAGGTGCCGCCTGCATAAATCAGCTGTACAGACTGCGAGTTGAGAGATGATAATGTGGAACGTGAAGCCATATTTAAGTCGCAAAATGTTATTAAAAACCGTTGATGAGATGACGATAAAAAACTTAGATTAACACACCAAGTGCAACGCTAATTAATATTATAGAACGCCTGCATAGGCGTTTTAAACCCTAATCGTTTTCTTGGTCTGTTATTTAGTTTGTTCTCAATGTCCTGTATTTCATTATCAGAGACTTGTCTAAAGTCACAACCCTTAGGCAAGTACTCTCT
>NZ_JBEOPC010000047.1:0-16175 GCF_040309765.1 Psychrobacter sp. TB20-MNA-CIBAN-0197 | reverse complement strand
ATGGCAGGGGTAGCTGGACTCGAACCAACGGATGTCAGGATCAAAACCTGATGCCTTACCAACTTGGCTATACCCCTATTGTGGCGACCTATTATAAGTAAATTTTTAAATTTTGCAAGGCTTTTCGCCTTTTTCTTTGGATTATTTATAATAGTAAAGCTTAGCAGATAATGACAGACTCCGAACAACTAATAGTGCTGCAACTCAAGCCATCGTGGTCCAAATTTAGTAAATATCGAAGTTCTATTTAAGAAGTTTCACTCAAAAGTTAAAACTCTAGTACGATTTTGAATGCTTTTTAGGGTTAAAACAGCAGCCTACGTATGTCTTGATTTTTTTGTGCTGTTTTTAATTATAGACTCTCAACCACATAACCTGCACAAGGCGCATTTGCAATCCATTGATTCAATAGCGCTTTATCAGCCGCCACACTTGCATCTAAAGGTAAAAACACTGCGCTGCCTGAGCCGGTCATCCTTGCTGTGCCCAATGTGTCTGCCTCCAAGCCTTGTAAATAACTCAAAGCTTCTTCGACCGCAGGAGCCAGACTTATCACTACTGGCGTAAAGACATTCTGGTAAGGCGAATTTAGGTTTGACAGATAATCACGACTTTGATGGGTAATAGTCTTGGTAGACAAAGGCGCGATATCACGATTGAGCTTAGGATGAGCGAATAGCTCAGCAGTATTGACATGAGCGTTTGGCGTCAAAATCAGATAATGCTGATTTGGCAAGTCAATGCTGGTTAATTCTTCGCCAATGCCCATGGCGATAGCATCTTGCCCAAAGATAAATATCGGTACATCAGCGCCAATAGTCGTCGCTATTGTAATCAGCTCATCTTGATTTAGGTTAAGTTGCCAAAGCTCGTTTAAGGCGAGTAGGGTGGTGGCAGCATTGGAAGAGCCACCGCCTAATCCTGCGCCCATTGGTAGGTGCTTATCTAGGGTAATGCTGATAGCGTGCAAGGAGTGAGGCAGTTGTGCTATCGAAATCACATAAGCTAGTAGCGCTTTTGCCGCTTTAAAGATTAGGTTATCTGCTACATTATCAGTAATGCTAGCTGCGCCCTTAAGGCTGATTAACTGCTGAGTAAGCGCCGCCGCTTGCTGATCAATACTTGTATTCACTTGCGCAGCGTTAGGAGTATCTATCATGTCAGTCAAAGTAAACTGCAAATAATCGCCCCAATCGAGCAAGCGAAAAACAGTTTGCAGATTATGATAGCCATCAGCCCGCTTACCTGTGATGTGCAAAAACAGATTAATTTTTGCCGGTGACAAGCGCGTAAGGCTATTATTATCAGCTAGCGAGCAGTTAGTAACGGTCTGGGTCATTGGAGCGTCTATTTTATTACTGATTTAGATGGTTAATGGTCATGACTACTTTTTGACCTTGCGGCTGAGTGGCGATAATTTTGTTCGGTAGCTTGTTATTACCGTCATAGGCGAACTTAGCGCTCCAGTTGCCATTGACTGAGCTTATAAGGCGGTTTTGACTATCAACTTGTGGCGCGGTGTCCGAGGGTGCGGAGCGTCCTGATATCCAGTAAGGCATTTGCGAGATAGGTGCTTGCCAGCCAGTGGCTTTTTGCAGTAATGCTTCTGGATCCTCGGCGCTCAGGCTGCCGGTTTTTTCACTGACTAAAGTTGCCGTTTGGCCGTCATATTCGATGTTGGTTTTGCCAATGCCTAACGCACCCATCAGCTCAATAGCGAAGCGATTATCTTCTTGTCCCCAAGTATAAAAAGCGCTACCGCCTTGCTTGCTTGCATTGCTGCCATCAGCCGAAGAAGCAGAAGGCCCAGTTGGTATTGTCACACCGATTTTACCATTGATAGTGAAACTCTCAAGCTTCTGCGCTTGCAGGGTAGGGGTGGTAGTAGCGTCAGCTTGTGAGCTAGGTATCGACTGACAGCCAGTGCTCAATAACGCGCCACTAACTAGGGTCGCTAATAAGGCTGATTTTTTTGAATTTTTATTATGAATGGATAACGCTGTAGATAAAAATGTCGACATAAATTTTCCCTTAAAAAAGCAACTCAAAGAGAGTCGCTTAAAATACAATAATGAGCTATCAGTCTAAACTTTGAATGTTACTCAAATATGGAGTTCTCTAATAAAGTTGAATACGGTCATTGACGTTTTGTTGACCAAAAGCAAAGCGCTGTTGCAAATCGGCTAACAGCTCGGCGACCTTTTCGTTATTCTCAAGCCCCTGATAGGCTCGTAGCAACAGCACGCCTGAGCGTAGTGTTGGCAGTACCTCATAAGGTGTTTGTAGATAGTCGATAACTTGCGTGAAGTTATCATTGGCTAAGGCATTACTAGCCAATACATTCAGCGCTTGCAAGTGCAGCTCATTATCATAACGCGGATCATCATAGCGAATTTGAATAATCGTTTGCGCCAGCTCTAAGCCTTGAGTGGAGTTGCGATCATTGGCTAATAACAGCTGTGCGTAGCTAAGCTGGTACGATAAATTATCCGGATTGAGGTTTTGCAAATGATTGAGCAAGGTGCGCTTCACCACATAGTCATTGCGATCATCGAGCAATTGTACCCGCGCAAATAGTATCGCCTCGCTATTTGGATGCTTGCGACTGGCACGGCTCAACAGCTCTAGTGCTTCGTCAGCTTTACCTTGCTGCCACAAAATATCTGCTTGTAGCACAAAGGTATCAGGCGCGAAGACCTCAAAATCCTCACGCAGATTGCGTAAGGTGGCTATCGCGGCTTCGCTATTATCGGCTAATAGCTCAAGCTCCACCACTTTTTTACGTGCGGCCAGCACTAAGTCTTCTTGCATGACACTTTTTAGATAGCTTTTTGCTTGCTCAAAACGCTGTTGGCGCTCAGCACTGATGCCTAAATAATAATAGGCTTGATCCAAATAAGTCGGACTTTTTGCTAAAGTGTTCAGAAGCTGATCGGCGCTGGAATATTCTTGAATATCTAAGCTGACCAACGCGGCCAGTAAGGTAATCTCAGGGTCCTCGGTGAAGCGCTCATGCGCCGCTAACAGTAGCTCCCAAGCCGATACGCTTTGTTTTAAGTCTAACAAGTAGCGAATCTCATAGAGATACAGACTCTTGCTATCAGGATTGCGTAAACGCGCTTGGCTGACGTAATTGACTACCGTTTGCGCCGGTTCAATCTTGCGTAAGATATCTGCTTTTAGGGTGATATAAGGCACGTAGTCAGGCTGGCTGGCCAGCGCGCGCTCGATATGAATAAGCGCGGCTCTGGGTTCGTCAAATTGATAAAGTAGGCCAGCTTTTAGAACAGAGATTGAAGCGTTTTGCGCGCTGTCGATAGGCTGCAAGGCGGCTAATAGCTCACGCCGATCCTCATCGGTACTCGGATAAATACCGATGAGGATCTCGCTTAAATCAGCACGAGGGTCATAGCGAAGAATACGGTTCAAAGTCTCACTTGCAAGCGCATAATCATGAGCTTTTAGCGCCAAATGCGCCACATAAAACCAAGCCGGCACATGATCTGGGTTCTGATCTTGCCAACTTTTAGCAAACACTAAGGATTCATCAACCGCTTCATAAGCCAATGACAGACTCAAGGCACGTTCGAAAACTGCGGTCGCATCTCTTTTAAAGGCTTGCTGCTTATAAAGGCTCAATCCCCGCTCAATATCGCTGCGATCGGCGGCAAATTCAGCCTCTAATAAAGCGTAGAGACTGGGCTCATCATTGATGTTGTCTGTGTTCTTAAAATCGCTCTCATCATGAGATTGAGGACGTTCAGTAGTGCGGTCGTTATCGCTGACTGGCTCAGAAGCGACGGATGCTAATGTTGTCTGATAAGGCTGCCAAAGCTTCAATAATGGATCGAGCACTTTTGCTTGAGTATAAGTAGACAGGCACAAACCAGTCGCCAGCATTAAAGCAAGCTTTCGGTGTTGCCACAGACGTCTCATCGCCCTGCGCAGTAATACATGAATACGAGACTGCTCTCGATAGTCAAGACTTAAAGCAGCGTCCGGCTCAGGTTTTGCTTGTGATACTAATCCAAAAAACATCATAGCTGATGATCATTACCTATAAGTTCGCGCATTATCGAAACATTATACGAGCCTAGATTCACCCTAAACAATAGTACTCTTGTTATCGTATATATAGAATGTTGATGATAAGAATACCACAAACCCTCAAATAAAAAGTAACTCGTCGCCTAAGCTGCCGCGCGCGTTAACTTATTCATTTTAAGGTTATAAATCTTTAAATCGTTATTGACGACGGATCGCAGTAGAGGCGGATCATAGCAGGCGTTAGGGCTCGTTATTGTCGGAGCTATTGATTAACTAAACTGTTGATTATTAGGACTAGGGATAACGTATGCTGCCGAGTTGAATTTTTCTGATAAGCCCAGATAGAGTATAAGCTGCCCGAGCAGTAACGGAGTAATGATGGGGTAGTATTAAATAAAACGGATAACAATGGTACAATAGCTAGCTTTGTATTATCACCATTACAGTGAGCGGCTACGGGCTGCTCGGTAATTGGCTTAAATCAACAACGCGGCCTCCCAGTCTGCGCTTATATCCAAGCGTGATGGGCTTGCTTTTGCTTTTTTATCATGACGCCACTCACTGGTTTGAGCTCAGTCAGTAAACGTTATGCTTATGGTCAATCAATAATGAGATTAGTGGTCATTGGGGTCAATCACAAAACTGCACCAGTCGCTTTGCGTGAGCGCTTGGCACTTGTGGGCGCTGATGTAAATACGGCGCTTGAGCAATTAGAGCAGTTCACTGATGGCAGCATTATTGTCTCCACCTGCAATCGCACGGAAATCTATGCGCTAGTTCCTCAGACAATTCCGCAAACAGTCACGCCAGCCACTTCATCAAATATCAAAAACGTCACGCCAACGAGCGCTTCTGCGAGCGTCGCTGCTACCAGTAAAGCGTCTCACACTAGTAGCGCTAGCGTCTCACCAGCGGCTGTCAGCGCTCATATTCTAAAGATCAAAAACTGGCTCGCTGAGTTTAAACAATTACCGCTGAGCGAGGTGGATCCCTACCTTTATGTGCACCGTGATGTCCACGCTTTAACCCATTGGCTCAGAGTCGCGGCGGGGCTTGACTCGATGATATTGGGCGAGCCGCAAATATTAGGCCAAATAAAACAAGCGGTACATCTCGCGCAAAACGAAAAAGTACTCAATACTGAGCTAGGCTGGATAGTCGATCAAGTATTTGCAGCGGCCAAACGCGTACGTAACGAGACTCATGTTGGCGCGCAAGCGGTGTCGCTTGGTTTTGCGGCAGCCAAATTAGTCACTCAGATATTTGATGATTTTGCGAAACGCACGCTGTTAGTCGTGGCGGCAGGCGAGATGAATCGCTTAGTCGCGACGCATATCGCAGGGCTTGGGGTTGGGCGCATCATTATCTGTAACCGTAGTCCAGAACGCGCCGAGGCCTTAGCTGCCGAGCTGCAGCAGCCGGGGCGTAGCGTTGAGGTACAGCCCTTAGACGCTTTACCGCAGCTGCTCAGCGAGGCGGATATTGTCAGTAGCTGTAGCGGCAGCATGAGTGTGCTGATTGATAAAACCATGACGATGCAGGCGCTTAAGCGTCGCCGTTATCAGCCGATGCTGATGATCGACTTAGCCGTACCGCGTGATATCGATTCTACTATCAGTCAGATGGATGATATCTATTTATACTCTGTCGATGATCTGCAGCACGTCATCGCCGGTAACCTTGAGCAGCGTAGGCAAGCGGCCGTCGATGCAGAGCTACTCGTCAGCCAGCTGGTGGTGGAGATGGAGCAGAGCTTTGCGGTGCGCAAAGTCGGCCGTGACATCGAACAGTATCGTAATCGCACGCACACGCAAGTCGATAAAATCCTCTCTGAGTCCATCGCTAGATTAGAGAATGGTGAGGTTAATGCTGAAGAAGTCATCACGGAGCTCTCCAGACGCCTTACGCAGACATTGTCTCATGCGCCCTCAAAATTAATGCGCAAAGCGGCCAGTGAAGGTGATAGCGAGTTGTTAGATTTTGTGGTCTCAGGGTTACATGATGCCTATCGCGATAAGGGCTAAACAGGGTCAAGATACTAAGGCTATAAGTTAAGGCTAGATGTTAAGGCTAGATGTTAAGCTTAAATACTAGGGCGAAATACTGTAGTGAAATACTAGGGCGAAATAAGCGAACAAACGCTAACGTAAGCCCTCAATAGAACCGCTAGCAGACTATTGCCAGTGTGGCATAACAGTGATAATATCAAATGATATCGCCTATATTATGCTTGCGCTCTGTACATGACAGTAAGCCCTGCATAAACCCAGATAGCTCACCTGTAGTGTCTTGGGCCTGTAGTCCTCTGGTAATATCTACCAACGGCAATAGCGCTAGGATAAAGCGCTATATCGTCTATTCTAAATTGTCTCTTTTATGAGTTGAAACCTAACCGTCTCAGCCCTTATTAGTGTCTAAATGACTGTCTCATTAACGCAGTTATCTCAACCACACAATCTAAATAATCTAAAAACAAGGAGTGTCTCATGCCTGCATTACGCCAAGATATCGATCCAAACGGTCTATTAGAGTATTCAGTGGTCTATACTGACCGTGCCCTTAACCATATGTCAGAAGTCTTTCAGCAAGTGATGAATGACTTATCGAGCGACCTAAAATCTGTCTATAACGCTGACGCCGTCGCTATTGTTCCAGGTTCGGGTACTTATGGCATGGAAGCGGTAGCCAATCAGCTGGCCAAAGATCAAGACTGCTTAATCATTCGCAACGGTATGTTTAGTTATCGCTGGACGCAAATTTTAGAAAAAAGCAATCTTGCCAAATCCTCTACGGTATTAAACGCCCAGCGCGAAGATAGCGACGCGCTAAAGCCTTTTTCACCGGTCGATATCGATGAAGCGGTCGCTAAAATTAAAGAGACCAAGCCTGCCATGGTATTTGCCCCGCACGTTGAAACCTCAGCCGGTATGATCTTGCCTAATGACTATATCAAAGCTTTGAGCGAGGCCACTCATAGCGTTGGCGGCTTATTGGTCATTGACTGTATCGCCTCAGGTTGTGTCTGGCTCGATATGAAAGCGCTTGGTATCGACGTGTTGATCAGTGCGCCGCAAAAAGGCTGGAGTAGTACGCCTTGCGCCGGGCTTGTGATGATGAGCGATGCGGCCGTCCAGCGCGTAGAAAATACAGAATCTAATAGCTTTAGTCTGGACTTAAAGAAGTGGTTAGAGATTATGCGCGCTTATGAGAATGGTGGTCACGCTTATCATGCGACAATGCCAACCGATAGCTTGCGCCAGTTCCGCGATACTATTACAGAGTCTAAAAAGATCGGTTTTGATAAACTATGCGATGCGCAGTGGCAGCTAGGTAACCGTGTCCGCGAAGTACTACAAGCTAAAGGCATCGAGAGTGTCGCAGCTGAAGGCTACCAAGCACCAGGCGTGGTGGTATGCTACACCGACCGTGATGATATGCATAAAGGTGCGGCGTTTGCGGCGGCTGGCGTACAGATTGCCGCTGGTGTGCCGCTCAAAGTTGGCGAGCCTGACAATTTTAAAACCTTCCGCTTAGGTCTGTTTGGTCTGGATAAATTGACTGATATCGACGGTGCGGTTCAGCGTTTTGAAAGCGCTCTTGAGCAAGTATTAGCAGAGCAGTCTGCTTAATAGCTACTTTGGCGCTTACAGGCTTCATATTGGAGAATATAACCGTCAACAACCCAAGCATTTAAATATACTGAGCCTGTTAATGCAGTCGCTCAGTATTTTTTTAGCTATTTATTATATTTTAATATATAATGTTTTTATATAAAACAAAGTAGCTTTTGGATCTCTCATTATGGGTATACAAATAGATTGGCAAGTTTTCACGCCTATTTCATTGGTAGGCGGCCTCATATTAGGCGTAGCGACGGTTATCTTACTCTTAGGTATTGGCCGTATAGCCGGTATCAGCGGTATTACTTCAAGCCTGCTAAAGCCAAAGCGCGTCGAGATGTGGCAAGTACTGTTTATTGCAGGTTTAGTTCTCTCGCCTTTACTCTATAGTGTGTTCAGACCGCTACCTGATATAGAGGTTACGACCTCTTTACCGCTGCTGATTGCAGCAGGGTTGTTGGTCGGCTTTGGTACGCGCTTAGGCTCAGGTTGCACGAGTGGTCACGGCATCTGCGGTAATGCGCGCTTGTCGCCGCGCTCAATGGTAGCCACAGCGACTTTTATGGCGTTTGGCATCATCACCGTGTTTATCGGCCGGCAAGTATTGGGCTTGATTTAAATGGCTGTTATGGCTAGAGGTTTTGAGAAAAAGAAAGTAAATAGTGAGAATGAACTATGCTAAAAAATATCATCGGCTTACTAACAGGACTGCTGTTTGGCTTAGGACTGCTGATATCGGGTATGACCGATCCGGTTAAGGTGCAAGGGTTTTTAGACGTCTTTGGCGCGTGGGATATCTCACTGGCCTTAGTGATGGGCGGCGGCCTTGCTGTCGCTATCGTTGGGGTGCAATGGGCTCGGCGGCAGCGAAAGAGCTGGGTAGGCGATGAGATTGAGATGCCGACCAAAACAAAGGTTACCAGCAAGCTTGTCATCGGCGCGATGCTGTTTGGTATCGGTTGGGGCCTTGTCGGTATTTGTCCTGGGCCCGGTGTCGTACTATTAGGCATGGGGCAATGGCAGGCCTATGTGTTTATTCCTGCGATGCTAGTTGGGATGCTGGTATTTCAGTGGCTTGAGCCAAAGATGAATTGATAGTTGCGCTTGGTAATATCGCAATCTGTTGATAGTAAAAAGCTCAGCCTAAGACAATTAGGGCGTGTCCCTAATTCAAGCGTTTATGACTAAATGGGCTAAAAATGGCTAAATCTTTGGCAAACGGTGTCAAATAGCTGGCCAATATCTTGATATTACCTGCGCTATTTTCCTTGTTTGCCTGCGATTTATCTCATTTTTATCACCATTTTTAAAATAGGGACACGCCCTAATAAATACTTATTACTAATAAATACTTAGCATCAATAAGTATTCTGCATAGCGCTACTCGGAGCTAGCGGTGACTTTTGGTGTCTCATGGGCTAATGACTTGGCCGCTTGACGTAGCTCAAACTTTTGTATTTTACCGGTACTGGTCTTCGGAATTTCAGCAAAGATAATGTACTTGGGCACTTTAAAGCCTGCTAAATGCTGCTTGCAGTGTGCCATGACAGTGTCGCGCTGTAAGGTGCTGCCCTCGTGAATCTCGATAAAGGCCACGGGCACTTCGCCCCATTTGTCGTGCGGTGCGGCAACGACGGCGCAGCTTTGGACGGCAGGTAGTTTGTATAAGACGTTTTCGACCTCGATACTTGAGATATTCTCGCCGCCTGAGATGATGATGTCTTTTAGCCTATCCATAATCTTGATATAGCCATCAGGGTATTTGATCCCCAAGTCACCGGTGCGAAACCAGCCATCTTTTAGCGCTTCATCAGTGGCTTTACGGCTTTTTAGATAGCCTTTCATTACCATGTTACCGCGCAGCGCCAACTCGCCCATCTCCTCGCCATTGGCTTCAACCGGCTGAGTCGTGCCTTGTTTAAAGACCTCAAAGCCTGTCATTAAGTGTGAAACCACGCCTTGACGCGATTTTTTTTGCGCGCGTTCAGCGACGTCCATGTCTTGCCATTCGGGCTGCTCAGCGCAGACGGTGACGGGTCCATAGACTTCGGTCAAGCCATAAACATGGGTGATATCAAAATCCATCGCCTCCATTGCCGTCAGCATCGTCTCTGATGGCGGCGCGCCAGCGACCCAGCCTTTGACCTTATGATCAATCGCGTCTTTGTACTCTTGTTTACCGCCCGCTATCATATTATGCACCACAGGCGCCGCGCAGTAATGAGTGACCTTGTGCTTAGCGATTAATTGCAAAATCAGCTCGGCATCAATCTGGCGTAAGCAGACATTGACGCCTGCGCGCTCGGCGATCGTCCACGGAAAGCACCAGCCATTACAATGAAATAGCGGCAGCGTCCACAAGTAGGTCGGATGCTTAGGCATATCCCAGTCTAAGATATTAGATAGTGCATTTAGCGTCGCGCCGCGATGATGGTAGACCACGCCCTTTGGCTTACCAGTCGTGCCAGAAGTATAGTTGAGCGCGATAGCTTCCCATTCATCCTCAGGTTTTTCCCAATTATCCAAATCATCTGAGCTGGCAATCAATTCCTCGTAAGTCATTTTGCCAAAATCTTCTACCTCAATGGCTGCATCTGTGGCATGAATGACGATCAGATTAGGAAAAGTCTCGTCGATAATCTCCGCCAAATCCGCAAATTCGCTATCCATAATCAGCACTTTGGCCTCAGAATGCTGCACGCAAAAGGTTAAGGCATTGATATCGAGCCGAGTATTCAACGTACAAAGCACACCGCCCGACATCGGCACCCCAAAGGCGCATTCGACCATAGCAGGGGTATTAGGCAGCATGACGGCTACGGTGTCGTTTTTATCGATACCCAGTTTGCGCAGGCCATGTGATAACTGACGGCAACGTTCAAAAGTTTTGCTCCAACTCTGGATGAGATTATTATGCTGAAGATCATCGTAGATAATGGCGGCTTTGTTAGGATACACTTGCGCGCTACGAATGATAAAGTCGATAGGGGTAAGTGGTTGATAGTTAGCAGGATTCTTACCAAGGCCAGTATGGAAATCAGTCATAGTGATAGTCCTTTATCTTATTTCGGGTTTTACTATAATTTAAATACACTTTGATGATAGTTTTGCTTTACCAATTCAGCAAATATTTCAATTAAAAGCGTATTCATTATAGCCAAAGACAGCGCAAAAGTCGGTCGTATTTGTAAGAGTCGTTTAAGAGAAACGCTGAATAGAGTTAAATATAAATGATAAATAGCTTGTGTTCACTCATCAGTCGTTTGTCTGCATAGCTGACGACAAAGCGGTTGTGTTACGATAGCAGCCATATAAGGTTTAGCTATTTTGCACTATGAACCCCTCATTAACCTGAATTTACAAGGATCGTCACATGAGCGCTAGCAGCACTGAGAATCGCAAAGCCAGTAGCAATAACACCATCAATACTGCTCAAAGCAATGAGCACTACCCGCATCTTTTTGAGCCGCTAGACTTAGGCTTTACCACACTCAAAAACCGCTTAGTCATGGGCTCTATGCATACCGGCCTTGAAGACCGTTTTTATAATTATGGCAAGCTTGCTGCTTATTTTGCAGAGCGTGCCAAAGGCGGCGCGGCGATGATGATCACCGGCGGCATCTCACCTAACCGCGAAGGCTGGTTGCTCCCTGCTGGCGGTACCATGAATACTAAAATGGACGTTATCAACCATCAACGCGTCACCCGCGCCGTACACAAACACGATAGCAAAATCATCATGCAAATCTTGCATAGTGGTCGCTATGGCTACCATCCGTTTATCGTCTCCTCAAGCCCAATCAAATCACCGATTACCCCGTTTAAACCGCGCAAAATGACTATCAAAAATATTGAGCAGACGGTCGAGGACTACGCACGCTCTGCCAAACTGGCCAAGCAAGCGGGTTATGATGGCGTTGAGATCATGGGCTCTGAGGGCTACTTACTCAATCAGTTTTTATCGCGCCATGTCAATCAGCGCAGCGATCAATACGGCGGTGATATCAATGGCCGGATGAAGTTTGCCGTCGATGTGGTCAAAGCCGTACGCAAAGCCGTTGGCGAAGACTTTATTATTGTGTTCCGTCTATCGGTCATCGATTTGGTCAAAGATGGCAATGTTATGGACGAGGTCATCACTGTCGCCAAAGCGTTAGAAGAAGCGGGCGTGACCATTATGAATACTGGCATTGGCTGGCATGAAGCACGCGTCCCGACGATTGTCACCAGCGTACCGCGCGCCGCTTTTGTCGACTTTACCGCTGAGATCAAAAAACATATCAGTATCCCGATGATGGCGGCCAACCGTATCAATATGCCGGATACGGCAGAGGATATCGTCGCTAATGGTCAAGCGGATCTGATCCAAATGGCGCGTCCGTTCCTCGCTGACGCGCACTGGGTCAACAAGGCCGAAAAAGGTCAAGCCGATCGCATCAATACGTGTATTGCCTGTAACCAAGCTTGTCTTGATCATACTTTTGAGAATAAACGCTCGACTTGCCTTGTTAATCCGCAAGCCTGCTACGAGACTGAGCTGGTCTACAAAAAGACCAAAAATCCACAAAAAGTCGCAGTCATCGGCGGCGGTGTTGCTGGTATGTCAGCGGCTCATGTCGCAGCCTTACGTGGTCATGAGGTCACGCTATTTGAAGCGCGCGATATCTTAGGCGGTCAGTTCAACTATGCCAAAGTCATCCCAGGTAAAGAAGAGTTCTTTGAGACCATTCGCTACTATATCAATGAGCTTGAGCACCTAGGCGTTGAGATTAAACTCAATACCAAAGTCGATAAAGCGATGCTTGAAGATGGGAAATTCCAGCATGTGGTTGTCGCGACAGGCGTGGTGCCAAGAAGCCTTGAAGGCAAGTTAGAAGGCGCGGATCTACCGCAAGTGATCAGCTACACAGAATTACTCTCTGGTGAAAAATCAGTCGGCGAGACGGTGGCAGTCATCGGCGCTGGCGGTATAGGCTTTGATGTCAGCGAATATCTAACCGCGCGCCATGGTCAGCCGCTTGATGAGCTCGGCCCTGAGACCTTAAAAGACCCAAGCTACCGCCCTGAGCCGCAGTCTGTTAGCGAGTGGCGCGAGGAGTGGGGCGTCACTAACGATACTAACTATCAAAGCGATGGCGGTTTAATCCGTCCTGAAGGCATCAAGCCGATTCGCCAAGTGTATCTGATGCAGCGCACCAAAGGCCGCTTAGGCGCAGGCCTCAATAAAACCTCTGGCTGGGTGCATCGCGCCCATATCAAATCACACGGCGTCATTCAAGTGGCAGGCGTTCAGTACGAAAAAATCACTAACGAGGGCATTTGGGTCACCAATCCGCAAGGCCAAAGCCAGCTGCTCCGTGTCGATAGCGTGGTCGTCTGTGCCGGTCAAGAGTCGGTCGCCAGTCTGATGCCAAACGTTGGTGATGCGCCAGACGCACAGTATCATCTGATTGGTGGGGCGAAGCTGGCTGCTGAGCTGGACGCCAAACGCGCCATTCGTGATGGCGCTGAGGTTGCGGCGAGTATTTAAAAGTTTAATTTTTGAATTAAAGTTTTAAATTGAAAGGACGGTAGGGGAGCAATTTCCTGCCGTCTGCTTGTATCTGCCTTGCTGATGGCGTGCGGACTAATCTGTCTAGTGACGCTCCTGTTACCTCGATACCGCCCCTAGCCAGAGTCCGCAGCACCATCATCTACGACAGGATACCGCGTCTGTCAGGGCTAGCGGTAAGATCTGTTTTCTTGCAAGTATTGGTCGTAGTTAATATTGTTTTCAAATGTCATAAGTAGCCTACACTCTAAACTCACCACTCAAAAATCCACCTCCCAAAATTTCACATCCATGCTAAATTAAACCCTATCAACGATACGCAATCGTATTCACCAACCACGCCATGAAAAAGGATTTTATAATGGTAGTGTTAAAGACTCTATTTAAATGGATTGTTTTACCTATCATCGCGCTACTGATTATTATCAGTTTAGGCTTGGTCGTGACCGGCAATGCCTATATTTTTCGCGGTCTACAGCTCACTTATTTAAAAGGTGAAGCCACGGCTAATATCGATGATTATGTCGATTTTGATAATCGTACCATTCGCGCAGGCGAGCCTATCACTTGGCAAAAGCATCCTGATTTTGATCAAGTTGTCCTCACGCCGACCCTACAAAATGCCTTAGACACCGATGAAACTGTCGCCTTCGCCATTATCAAAGATGGTAAGCTGGTCTATGAGAACTACTGGCAAGACTACGGAAGCGACTCGCATACCAATAGCTTTTCGATGGCAAAAACCGTCGCTACTATGCTCTATCTCAAAGCGGTGGAGGATGGCTATATCGATAGCGTCAATGAGCCGATTACCACATGGCTGCCAGAATACGCGAATAACGAGTATGCACAAAACTGTACGCTGGCAGATTTATCCGCGATGACCTCAGGCTATGATTGGACTGAGGATTATTACTTTCCGATTAACCCAACCGCTGAGTCCTACTACGGTCATGATCTTGTCAAGCAGATGGTCAATCGCGACTTTGTCGAACCGTGCGGCGGAAATTTTGAATATTCCTCCGGCGATACGCAAATGCTAGGCATTGCTTTGGCGCGAGCGCTAGAGCCTCACGGCTATACCGTATCGAGCTATCTTGAGGAAAAGTTTTGGCAGCCTTTAGGTATGCAGGGCGATGCCTACTGGTCGCTCGATGGTGCAGCAAATATAGAAAAAGTCTACTGTTGCTTGAACGCCAGCGCGCTCGATTTTGCTAAGTTTGGGCAACTCTTACTAAATGGCGGCGCGTGGCAGGGCGAGCAGCTACTGAGTAAAGCGCATGTTGATCTCATGATTACGCCCAATGTCGATGCCTTTGCCGCAGGGCAAGCGCCAATATATGGGCATTCAGTGTGGACGGATATGGACAGCCCGATTCCTTATTACGCGATGCTTGGACACTTAGGTCAGCGTGTGCTCGTGCTACCCGAGGAGGACGCGATTATCATACGACTTGGCAAGCAAAAAGGCTTACCTACGCCAATTAAGGGGTTCAATTTGGAGCCTGATTTGGGTCAGTATGTAACGGAGGTGAAGGCTTTTTTGGATGGTTTAGAATAAAGTAGCAGCGGTTGCAAGACTATGTCTTGCTTACAGCCGAAGCACCTTTAGCCTTCCATTTCGTCAAGCAACCACTCAGACACATCACCAACTTGCGCGGCTAATTCATCATGTGCTTGGGCTAGCTCAGCAAGCTTAGCTTTTACCTCACTACGATTGTATTTAGTGCCCGTTAAAGTCTGCTTCAACAAGTCGATCAGCTCCACATTTAGCGCATCAGAGAAGATGACGACATCGGTAATGACAGCTTGCTGAACATCCATATGCAAATCAACAATACCCCAGTCAAAACGGGTCTCGATATGATGACTAAACTGCGGCGTCTTACCAAAGCGCCAGTTCCAGTCCGCCATCTGCTCGTAATAGGCGTTTAACGAAGGTTCTTTTGCTAGGGTGTCTCTGTCTAATTCCTCTACGGGCACAGTTCCACTATAATCAGTATCACCATGATCAGTGTCTTGATAGTATTCGCAGAACGCTTCGATAATGGCATCGGATAAAGTTTCGTGATTGATATCTTCATTAAACTCAACCAGATTGGCCACGCGCGCACGAACAGATTTAATGCCTTTGGCTTGCAATTTGAGCGGATGCGGATTGAGATAATCGCCGAGTTTTTGCATGTTAGCGTTCACGAGTAGTGTCCCATGATGAAAGCTACGGTCAGATGCATGCTTAAAGGCGCTGCCCGATATTTTCTTATCGCCGACTTGCATATCATTACGTCCGGACTGCTCAGCATCGATACCGAGTTTTTTTAGCGCATTGACGATAATAGTGAAGTTAGCATCTTGGTCGTAGTCGGCCTTGGGTGACAAAAAGGTAAAGTTGGTATTACCTAAGTCATGAAACACCGCGCCGCCGCCGCTTTGCCGCCGTGCCAAAAACACCTCGTCTGCTTCCATCTTATCGATTTTGCATTCTACCCACGGATTTTGCGAGCGTCCGATGACCACGGTCTCGCTATTGCGCCATAGGAAAAGCGTGTGCGACTCAGGATTAAGGGTATTAAATATCCAGTCTTCGGTGGCGAGGTTAAACCACGGGTTGGTGACGGCGGATTTTAGGATGCGTAGTTTCATTATTTGTCCTTTTTATTATGTGTAGTAGGCTTTCACATATAATGTTTACATATTATTCAATATCTATAGGAATTCTAACATGAGCGACTTAGATAAATTAGCAAGATTAGCTGACCTTTTTACTCAAATACGAGATATTCTAATTCAAGAGAATGAGAATAATTGGATAAGAGGTATTAACTCAATATTGAATCAAATAAATTATTCATTAGAGAATAATGAAAAGATAAAAGACACTATAGTTAAGTCTTTATAAAATCGATACAGCCCATATCATAAAACAGTTTAGGGAGATTATTCTCCATCCACCCTTG
>NZ_JBEOPC010000046.1:0-17100 GCF_040309765.1 Psychrobacter sp. TB20-MNA-CIBAN-0197 | reverse complement strand
TACCATTTTTATCTGCAAATCGCCTAAAAAATAGTCTCTGTCAGTGCCATGGTCGAATGTTCAACACGCCCTAATAACCTCTAAAAAAACTATTAAATTATATGCTTTTAAAAACTATTCATATAAGGAGTTACGATGAAAGACTTAACGAATAAACTGGCTTTCATGACTGGCAGTGCTTTTTTATTGAGTGCAGCAATGAGTACCGCCCACGCTGAACCCTCCGGTTATGATCAGCTTACCTTTGAGACGCAAGTTAAAGAAGACATTGCCAATGACGAAGTGCGCGCAAGCCTGTATAAAAAGGCACAAGCGAGCGATGCTAAGGCTTTGGCTACAACATTGAACACGTCAATCAATAGAGCACTGGCGATTGCTAAGCGCTACCCTAGCGTTACCGTCAGTACTGGCCAGCAGCGCACTTATCCGCGTTACGACAAAAACGACAAAATCATCGGCTGGACTGGTCAAGCTAATATCGATCTAAAAAGTACCGACTTCACCGCAACAAGCCAGCTTATTGCAGACTTGCAAGAAACCTTAGTGATGAATAATCTAAACTTTGGTGTCTCAGAAAGTAAAAAAGATGCGCTAGAGCAAAAACTGATGACGGAAGCGTCTCGCGCTTTTCAGCAACAGGCCAAAAACCTCACTCGTGCTTGGGATGCGCGCGGTTATCGCGTGGTCAGCGTCAACCTCAATGCTGGCAACACCGACTACCCACGTCCAATGTATAGCAGCATGCGCGCCGCTGATGCTGAGTCTTCGGTACCAAGTCAAAATTTTGAATCAGGTAATAGTACCGTCTCTGTTACCGCTAACGGTACTATCGAGCTGACTAAGTAGCTAGTAAAAAATGCTAAGCCATAGACTTTGTGGCACCCGCAGCGCGTTCGATCAGCTGATCTATGGGTGCATCTGGACTGAGCGTACCAAACGCCAGTCCGTGCGCGCCGCCCAAACGTGAGCGGCAAAACTCTGCTGCTATGTCTTTATTTTCTGTATTTAGCAGGATACAAGCTTGCAGCATCAACGCCAAGCGCTCGATGACGTAGCGGCTTCTAAACTCTAATGTCTCTACCTCTTCAAAATAACTTGCTAGTTGCCCAAGCTCTTTATCAAAATAACTGTCTTTACCAGCCGCACTTTGCAGCTCAGTAAACAACGCCTCACGAGTAGCCGGCTCTTTATTTAAGGCACGTAGCACATCTAAGCACTGGATATTGCCGCTACCTTCCCAAATTGAGTTGAGCGGTGCCTGACGATAAAGTCTCGGCATAATATTTTCTTCGACATAACCAATACCGCCGAGACACTCTTGTGCCTCGTTGACTAACACGGGCGTACGCTTACATATCCAATATTTGCCAATGGCAGTGGCGATGCGAGCCAGCGCAGCCTCATGTGAGTCGGTCTCAAGCAGACTAATGGCGCGCGCCACTCTCATAGTCAAGGCCAATGCCGCATCAGACTCCAATACCAAGTCAGCAAGCACATTGCGCATAAGCGGTTGATTGATTAGTAAATCACCAAAAGCCTCACGTCCAGAAGTATGGTGAATCGCCTGCACGACCGCTTGCCGCATTTGCGCGGCTGACCCTATCATACAATCGAGCCGCGTTAAGGCTACCATCTCAATGATAGTGGCAACACCTCTGCCCTCTACTCCTACTAATTCGCCAAAAGCACCGGCAAACTCTACCTCGGAGGAAGCATTCGACCAGTCGCCAAGCTTGTCTTTTAAACGCTGAATCCGTACGGCATTGAGCGTGCCATCAGGGCGAAACCTTGGTACTAAAAAGCAGCTAAGCCCGTTTTCAGACTGCGCGAGTACTAAATGAGCGTCAGACATAGGCGCAGAATAAAACCATTTATGCCCAATGATTTGGTAACTATCATCGCTTTGCTTGACAGCTTTGGTGCTGTTGCGCCGTAAGTCAGAACCGCCTTGCTTTTCAGTCATCCCCATGCCAATTGTACAGCCGCTCTTTTGCTCCATAGGTAAGCTACGAGGATCATATTCTGTCGATAGCAGTTTTGGTATCCACTTTTCAGCGAGCCTTGTGTTATGACGCAAAGCCGGAATCGCGGCGTAAGTCATCGACATCGGACAGCCAAAACCGGCTTCTGCTTGTGAGCCTAAATACATAATGGCCGCTCGCGCCACATGCGCACTTTGGCGACTCTCGTTACGCCAAGCAAAATTACTCATGCCATAATATACGCCCGCTGTCATTAGCTCATGATAAGCAGGATGAAACTCGACGTCGTCTATACGGTGACCATAGCGATCAAAGGGGCGAAATTTAGGAGGGTTTTCATTGGCAGCAAAGCCTTTGTCTACCATATCACCACCAGTACGGGCGCCAAACTCGCTCAGATGATCGCTTGCCCATGACGCGCCTTCGCGAATGACAGCTTCTTTTAGCGCATCATCGGTCTCCCAAGCGTTATAATTCGCTAAAGCAGTAGGTTGATTATTGACTTCATGGGTGCTGAATTGATGGGTCGTTGACATCTGCTCGGTATTTTTCATAGCAATCCTTCATAATATTTGGCTAACTATCCTTGTTACTTATCACTTATCTTACTGAATGCTTATAATGTCCTGTATTTGATTATAATAAACAACTTAATAATAAATGACTAAACCCAGAGTATTACATATGAAATCATATATTGTCAAAGAATGTAATTACCAATGGCCAGCCGCTCGCCCTCTCATTTTGCGTTTACTGACAGTGGCTGACAGGGAGACGCTGAGCATAGCGGAGATCATTCGTGCAGGCAGGCTGTTTGCGATCAAGGAAAACAATATACGAGTGACTATGGCTCGTTTGACGCAAGCGGAATTGGTAGAGGCGGTGGATGCTGCTGTTTATCGCTTAGGCCCAAAAGCTAAGAAGTTAGGCGCTGACGTTGCCGCTTGGGAGCACGCGGATAAGCGCGTTACAGCATGGGATAGCTCATGGATAGCGGTCACTACCGGCGGGCTGCCGCGTAGCGATCGCAAAATACTGCGCGCCCGTATGAGAGCGCTTTCCTTATTAGGCTTTCGTGAGCTAGATGCTGGGCTTTATATTCGTCCTAATAACTTGAGCGGCGGTGTTGAAGGGATAAGGTCACGGCTATTCGATTTGCAACTAGAGCCTGAAGCTGCAGTGTTTCAAGCCAGCCACTTTGATAAAGATAGACAAAAGAAGTCACTTGGCCTGTGGGCGCAGATGCAACTCGAAGCACACTATAACAAAGTATCAAATCAGCTGAGCGACTGGCAGAAGACTCAGCATAGTCTCGATAATGAAACGGCGCTGCGTGACGCTTATCTTCTTGGCGATTTTGCTATTCGCAATGTCGTTTTTGATCCTTTATTGCCCGCACCTTTAGTCGAAGAATCAGCCCGGCAGCGATTTTTTGATACTGTGCGTCAGTTTAATGCAGAAGGCCGCAAGCTTTGGTATGCTTTTTTTACTAAAGTAAATTAGCACATTACTAGTCAATATGATAGTCCAGCCTACTTAGTTAATATAAGCTCATAAGTATTACTCTTGCTCAGCCTGCCAAGCACTCATTCCGCCAAGATAAATATCGAGATACTTGAAACCTTTGCTTGCTAGCCACCCTGCCGCGACTGTCGCTCGCTGACCACTAGCACACATCAAGGTATAATGCTCCTGTGGGTCAAGATCACGCCAACGCTCGTTCAGATGACCGACATAGATATGCTCAGAATCATCTATCGCAGCTTCGTTTCTCTCATTAACATCTCTGACATCAAGTAATGTCCAAGCCTTGCTAGCTTTAGTATTAGCATGACCTTCAAGACGCGATTTGACTTCCTCGGTCGTTATCATCGGCGTCTGCTCCATACTCTTGCCTTGTTTGGCAGCGGAAATGACACCGACATAACCGCCTATAATATTATCCAAAGCAATTCTCACAAGATGCGTCATCGCCGTCGCTAGCTGTTCCTCATCCGAGGCAATCAGCGCTATGCTCTCGCCCTCAGCGATGAACCAACCTGCAAAAGCAGAAATCATCCCAACAGGTAGACTCATAGAACCCGGTAGATGGCCAGCCGCATAAGCAAGCGGCTCGCGAATATCTATCAGGTGATCGGCTTCAGAGCTGCTGATTTCGTCAAGCGACAAATTGACGGGGCGCATAATGCGCGGCGCGGCATCGCCTCCATCCATGTTAAGGCGTTCCATGAGCTTAAAATAAGGCGGTTGGTAATGATTCTCGTTAATCTTCGCTTGGATAAACTCATCTCGGCTCTCGATTTGTAGCCTTGGGTTATTTAATCTCTCATGGCCGACACTTGAGAACTCACGATCTGCCATGCCTGAGCCACAAACCGAACCGGCACCGTGAGCTGGATAGATCATCGCCTGATCGCCTAAGGCTAGGATTTTTTGTAGCGAATCATAAAGCAGACCGGCGACCTCTTCGCGCTTATCAGGATAAAAATCTGTGCGCCCCACATCACCGACAAATAGCGCATCACCAGTAAATACGCCCACAGCCTTGGTAGGATAAGCGCTATCAAACATCACATAGGCCAGGTGATCAAAGGTATGACCAGGAGTCTCTAGCACTTGTATCTCAAGCTGACCAATCGCAAAACAGTCGCCTTCCCGCGCCGTTTGTGCATAAACGACTTCACGCTCTGGATTAGGCCCGTGATAGACGCTTGCACCAGTAAGCTTTGCTAATATAGGCGCGCCTGAGACTAAGTCTTCGTTACGATGCGTTTCAAATATATGGGTAATCTTAAGCCCAGCGGCTCGTGCTTTTTCGATATAAATAGCGCAGTCGCGACGTGGATCAATCACTGCCGCTTGCCCGTTCGAGCCAAATAGATAGGATAGGTGCGAGAGCCCCGGGGTTTTTATTTTTTCAAACAGCATCGATATCTCCTTAAGCAATATAAATGATAACTACCTTTGAAGATAACACAGGAATTCAATCCTCATCAATATACAATAACATATATTAACATGCTATATATTATGTGACATTGAGGCTAAGTCTTAGTACTAAGCGGTAGTAGTACTAAGCGGTATCTTAGCTGCCTTGATTAAACCATTTTAGTCTTAGGCTTAAACCGCTTTATTTTTGGGCTCAGTACTTTTGACAGGACTAATAGTCACGCCGGTGAAGCCAAAGATGAGCGTCAATAATAACGATAGATAACAGAAAAAAGCATACGGCAGGTAATCAAGGACAGGCACCCCTAGAGCTTGACTAATAAACACGCCGCAGACGCTCCAAGGCACTAGCGGATTGATAACGGTACCGGCATCCTCAATGGTGCGAGAGAGGTTTTTGGGGTGCAAGTTTAAGCGCTCAAAGGTCGAGCGAAAAGACGTCCCTGAGATTAAAATACTCAAATATTGCTCGCCGATCAGTACGTTGATACTCAGCGCCGACATGGCAGCGGTAAATATCGCTCGTCCTGATGAGGTCAAAGACGCTTTGATTCCTGATAATAGCGCCGGCAGCACCCCTAGCGCTGTCAGCAGCCCGCCTAAACTCAGCGCCAATATTACAATCGTTTGGGTAAAGAACATACTTTGTACGCCGCCGCGTGAGAGCATGCCAGCAACCTCACCAAGCGCTAGCGACTCTGCAGGCGCGTAACCGCCAAACAGATAACCGCCAAGCTCCCCAAAGCTTGGTGCGCTATGCCAATAAGTAATCAGTAGCGCCACGCTGATCGTGCTAATAATCGTATAGATAGCATTAACACGAAAGACCGCCAGCCCAACTAAAGCGACAAAAGGCAATACTGCGTAGCTGTGCACTAGGCCGCTCTCAATCAGCTGCGCTTGTAGTAACGTCACTTGGCTCAGATTAGAGCCTGCCGTGTCTCCCGAGAAGAACCAAAACAACAGAACCGTCAACAACCACGCCGGTACGGTGGTGTACATCATATTACGAATGTGCTCGAACAGATCGATACCAACGACTGAGGAGGCAATCGTACAGGTATCAGACAAAGGTGACATCTTATCGCCAAAAAACGCCCCAGATACCACTGCCCCAGCAGCAATAGCGACATTGGCATCAAAAGCATGGCTCATACCAATAAACGCCACTCCTAAAGTCGCCGCAGTCGTTAAGCTACTGCCTAAAGTCACGCCAATAATTGAGGTTAAAACAAAAGCAGAGAGGTAATAAAACTCTGGCGATATCAGCTCAAAGCCATAATACATTAAGGTCGGTATCGCCCCCGACATCATCAAAGCCGCTATCATTAGACCGATAAAAAAGAACAAATAGATTGCACCGATACCACGCATGACACCTGAGGCCATTTGCGCTTGCATATCATCGAAGCTCAATCCTTTAAATAAGCCGATCGCTAATAAGACGCAAATAGCGAGTAGCAAAGATAGATGCGGCACCCAGCCAAACCCTATCATAGTCACGCCCATGATGGCGATGACGATAGCCGCTATCACAAAAGCCAGTTGGGTTGAGATGTGCGTCAATATTTTTGGTGACATTACCTATCCTTGACTAGCTAAACGTATCCGCTAGAAGCTTGCTATGAGGGTTGTTTTAAACAGACAAGTTTAATGAGTTATTAATGAGTTATGACAGCTGGCCAATATCGCTAAAGCCCTTGATGGTATCAGCCAAGCGGCTATTGCCAAGTAATCCAATTAACCGCTCAAGACAAGTTTTTAGTTAATGGTGTCATGACGAAAGGGTTTGCCCAATAAGCAAACCCCTTTTATTTATCATACAACACTCATCGAAAAAACTTGAAACGCTAAGCTCGGCCTAAGCCGCTGCCGTATTAGGTATAGGAAAGACTTGGTCATAGACCCAGTTAAATACAAAGGCATATATAAGATAAAAGGTCGCCATCGCAATATCCATCTTAAACGCTTCCCACAGGCTAATGTTTAGATATATCGCTATAAATGGCAGAAATAGTAACAGCAAACCGCCTTCGAATAAAATGGCATGCAGCACTCTTATTGGCACGGTTTTTTGTACCCTACCGCGCAGTTTTAGCATGGCCTTGTCGAATAAGATGTTATAAAAAAAGTTCCATACCGTCGCGACAAGAGAGCCTACTAGCGCTATAGCGCCCATCGTATGCAGCTCAAAGCCAAAGACCAAGCTTGCCAATGGCGCAAAGATGAGCAACCCGATAATCTCAAAGCTTAAAGTATGCCGAATACGGTCTTTTTTGGTACGCATAACGATCACTACCCCAAACAGTATTTAGCAAAACATCAGTCAATCATTATAAACGACGTCATCAGCGCTACCACATACGCTTTATCAGCTTATCCTTTTGGATAAATTGATGGTATAGCGCCGCGCCAATGTGAGCGGCAGTAAAGGCAAGAATCAGCGGCCAAATGATCTCTGTATGCCAATCATTAAAGGTGCGCGCCAAACCGCGATCTGGGGTAACGAACACCGGAATTTCGAACAAGCCAAACATATCAACGGCTCGGCCGCCATAAACAGACATCAACAGCCCGACTACCGGCATCGCTATCAGTAGCGCATAAAGTGCAAAGTGGGTGAACTTAGCAATGATATCTTGCCATTTTGGCATTGGCACGGCAGGTGGTGCTTTTGTGAATATTCGGCTAATCACTCGAGCCAGCATCCAAAACAATAAACTTAACCCAAATGCTTTATGCAAACCGATATAAAACGAGTCATCAGTATTGTCATAAAGAAACATCAGCGCCCACGTCACTAATAATAGCAGCGCGCTTATCCAATGAAAAACACGGCTGATCATAGGCCATTTGTTTAGCGGCGCTACCCTAGGTTGAACTTGATTCATATGTCACCTTTAAATAAAAAAGCATTACTTTTTAGCCAAACATAACTGCTCTATTTAGCTTTTTTGTGCTTGCAGTCTGTTGCCAATAAAGAAATACTTGTGAGCTAAATACTTATGAGTTAAATACTTATGAGTTAAATACTAGGGGCTATCCTAGCCGCTCGATAATAAAACCTTATAAATAGTAGCACTTATGATAGCAAATCTGCGTGCAAATGACTGCTATTGGCTCGTTTCGCTACCATTTAATAGCGTCCAGCAGTGAACAGTCCGTCAAAGGTTTTATACTACAGGCATATAAAGTAGATGATCTTAATAAGTATAAACCGGCAGTCTTGAAAACGAGTCGTATCGTTCGCAGTTATATAGTCAGCAGCTAATAAAGTAAAAAATATAAGGATAACTGATGAATACTACTAATAAGCCTCTTCGAATCGATATTGTCTCAGACGTGGTCTGTCCTTGGTGCGTGGTCGGCTATAAACAACTAGCAGAAGCCCTAAAGCAGACTGATACCGACTATGAAATTCATTGGCATCCGTTTGAGCTGAACCCTAACATGCCAAGTGAGGGACAAAATATGCGTGAGCATATCATAGAAAAATACGGCTCAACTCCGCAAGAGTCAGACGCTAGCCGCGCTAGAATCACAGAAGCGGGCGCTGAGGTCGGCTTTGACTTTAACTTCACTGACGAGCTGCGTATGCATAATACTTTTAATCTGCATCAGTTACTGCATTGGGCACAAACGCAAGGAAAAATGCATGAGCTAAAGCAAGCACTGTTTACCGCGCACTTCACCGATGGGCGTAATCTTTCTGATGATGAGGTGCTCGCTGATATAGCGGCAGAGACTGGTCTTAATCGCGTAGAAGCGTTAGAGGTACTAGCAGATCAGCGCTTTGCGCCTGATGTGCGCGAGATAGAGCAGCATTGGCAGCGCCAAGGGGTGCAAGGCGTACCCGCTATTGTCTTCAACGAGCGGCATCTGGTCAGTGGCGCGCAAGGGGTTGAGAATTTTACTAGTATCCTTAAGCAATTAGCGGATATGCCAGACTAGTGGCTTTAGATACCCTTAAGAGATAAACCTTAAATACCTGCTTATTTCTCACTATTATGCTGAGAATAAAGCAGGTTTTTTTGAATAAAAAAGCCGTTAAGCTTGGTTTAACTCAAGCTTTAGCTTCTTGGCGGCATCGATAATTTGTTTTCTTGTGGCTTTGATAGCACCATTAGCCAAAGCAGCCTCGCGCATCTGCACGGTGATATCATAATGCGGATAGCTAGCATTGCGATGGAAAAGGCGCGGATCAATCTCGATGAGCGTAGCAAACTCATGCAGCTCTTGTAGACTATCGGCTAGCATATGGCACCACTGATAACCTCTAAACTCAATCTTCACAAAATCTACATAAACCGCCAATCTCATAGCTCCTTACTTAATACAACCTCGCGATATAACCTCAGTAGCGAAGTTATATTTACTTCAATGCGGCACTGACTTTGGCTAGCATTGGCGGTATATCATGCTTATCTGTCATGACTTCGAGCATAATAAGCTTGTCAGTAGTCGCCATTGCCGTGTTCAGTGCTTCTTTAAGCTCGCCTGCGGTAGTCGCTTTCAGTGATAAGCTATTATCTGCATTACCGCCGAATGTTTTCGGTATCAGCTGCCAGTCACAGGTAGGAATATCATTATAACGAGCATTTTCGCCATGAATCGCGCGCTCGACGGTATAACCGCTATTATTAATGAGTACGATAATAGAGTTAGTGCGCTGCTGCAGCATTATTGCTATCTCTTGAATCGTGAGCAGTGCTGAACCATCACCGATGAGCAGTACACTACGCTTGTTTTTTGAAGCGACACTAGCGCCTAAGCTGGCCGGTAGCGTATAACCAATCGAGCCCCATAAAGGCTGACCATAAAAAGTCACCCCTTCTGGCAAGCGCACTTCGCTAATACCAAAATAAGACGTTCCTTGATCAGCAAATACCACATTACCCGATTGTAAATGCTGAGCTACGATATGCCACAAGTCATCTTGACGAATCGCTTCATCATCGACGCCTTGTTGCTCAAAGGCATGCACCTCTGCGCTGAGAGGTTTTGGCGTAATCTCAATTCCAGAAGTCATGACATCATGCAAGGCTTGCAGTGAGTCTTTGAGCGCGATGGGTGCAAAGTTTTGGCCGCCGATACTAGCTCGCTCATAATGCAAATCGACCACTACCTCATCATCGATGTCTTGGCTGAACCCAGCAGTGGTCGTGTCAGTAAACTGCACGCCAATCTTGATCAGGCACTCACAGTTCTCTACCGCGTCTTTCACCACCGGCCGTGAAGCGTCGCCTGCATAAGTCCCCGCCCAGCGCTCGTCTTGCTCATCAAGCAAGGTCTTGCCCCAGGATAGCGTGGTATAAGGCACCTCAGTATCTGCAATTAAAGCTTTAAGCTCATTTTGCAGACCCAAGCGATGTACCATTAAATCAGCGATAATCGTAGTGGTCTTATTAGGTAAGAAGTCAATTAGGGACGCTTTAAAAGCTTCTAGCGCCGCTTGACTAGTCATGTCCTCTTGACTGTCATCGAGTTTAGTCGTCGGCGGATAAATAGGCAAAGCGGCGACATCAGGCGATAACATCAAGTAGCCCGGGCGATGCTTCTTGAGTACCATACGTATCACCCGATCAATCTCAGAAGCGGCATTCTCAGGCGTAATCTGAGCGCGAGCGACAGTGACCGGCTCAACCATTTTTATAAAATGGTTAAAAGTGCCATCTCCCAACGAATGATGCAGGCGGCGCTTGTCATGTTGCTGCTGCATAGTTGGGGTGCCAACCACTTGTAGCACTGGCGCATATTCAGCAAACGAGCCGGCGGTCGCATTGATAGCCGATAACTCGCCAACGCCAAAAGTTGTGACCAGTGCAGCAAACCCACGCTCTCGCGCATAACCATCAGCGGCGTAGCCGGCATTAAGCTCATTGGTATTACCTACCCAGCAAAGCTGATCAGATTCGATAATATTATCAAGATAAGCTAGATTATAGTCGCCTGGCACCCCAAAGACTTCGGTGGCACCGGCCTCAGCAATACGCTCAAATAGATAGTCAGCGATAGTGTAAGGTTCAGTCATGGTATTAGTTGTCATTGTTATAGTCCTTTACAGGTATTGATAGAAGTTTTAATAAAGTAAACTTATTTTTAACAGTTTCTTTTTTATTATCCCAACAAGCTATCATACTAGTGTCGCTACTGGCGCTTGGTTTTACAAAATTAGAACCTATGTTGTTTTATACCAAACTCACTATACACAGTCTCCCTTTTGCCACTTACCCGCCATATCACCCCTTGCACACTGGAGTTGTTCGCCATACTGGACAAAATTCCAAGTGGCATTTGATTTATCATCCTCTTCAAGCTTAAAACTCACCCGATATCTATGGCCGCTGATACTATCATCCATCAACCCTGTTTTTTGCATGATGACAACTGCCGTAGTGGGCTGTTCAGTGTTAGGGTAATAAAACACTTGCGCTAAATCATAGTCCTCATGCACGCTTCTCACCGGTAGATTAATCAAGGACAGCTTAGCTAAAGTACAATCGATGATCCCTTCAGCGACAGGACAGGGTGCTACCGCCTCTGAGACACCTCTACCATTAATACGGATACGCTTAAAGTTATCAGGATTGGCAACCAATTCTCGAGTGGCATAATCGGACGTATAGCCACTGCTCGCTTGAATAGTAGTACTAAAGATAAGGGCACTAAACGTTAATACTACAGCTCCCAGATATGTCCATAAATAACTAGCGGGATGGGTATTTGACATTGTGCTTGCAGCAAATAGTAAACGCATGACACTTTCCTTGAGACTATGACCCTTCTGATGACTGATAACTAACGGTTAGGCACTTATAAATTTAAGAATGACTCTATGATAAATATAGCAGAGTTGTAACGACCGTTGAAGGATAGACGTCTGATGTCTATAGGCTGATATCTGTACATGGCAATAGCTAAACGTACCTTAGGGCTAGATATCTCAAATAGCCACTACTACGTACGTATAGTATGATTTAATCATATCGCTTGGCACTGGGCTCTCTATTATACTAAATATGATGACTCATAAGCGAATATTTGCCACTCTGTCATTTTTTAGTTGACAGGATAAAAAAACCGCGTATAATACGCCTTCATCATCTGATGATAGTTAATCAAACGATGAATCAGCGGGATTAGCTCAGTGGTAGAGCACAACCTTGCCAAGGTTGGGGTCGAGAGTTCGAATCTCTTATCCCGCTCCAAATATCTAAAAAGCCTCACTTAATAGTGAGGCTTTTTTTTGTCCATTTTTCGGGGATTGTAGAGCATTTCTTCGAATATTTATTTTCTTATAGTTAAGTTTAACTACTCAATTAAAAAGCTCATTTTCGGTGCGGTGCCCATTTGGTGCCCAAACCGTGCCCTGCCCTAAAACTGCGAATACCGAATTGACCCCAACCTAAAAAATAATTGAGCAGAGTAAAACACTTAATATCGTCAAATTTTATGACTTTCAATACTCTGCTATCAACTCTTTTAATAAGCATTTTAACCTCCTTCTAAAATTACTCCTCACTAATCTCATCTTCTTCATAGAGGATAATATCTCCAGGCGTGCAATTTAAAAGCTTACACAGCTCATTTAGTGAATCGAAATCTATGCGAGTGACTTCGTTATTATACATTCGATATAGAGTAGACCTTCCTAGTTTAGTCATCCTATCAGCATCTGCCACACGAATGCCTTTTTGTGCAAATAAAACAGGTAAATTAAGCTTAATCATACATAAAATCCCTAAAGTGATAAAAAAGTGCTTGCAAGTGATAATATTTGCAGATAATATGTACTCATTAGTGATAACTAATCATTCACTAATAGTAAATTTATTTCACATGGAGAACTATTATGTCACAGACTTACCTCACTACTCAAGAATTGGCGGATCGTATCAAATACGATGCGCGCACTATCCGCAATCAACTCAAAGACACGGTTTTGATTGAGAATATTCACTATATACGTCCTTTCGGCGGTCGCAAGATTCTCTATGTATGGGAGCGTATCGAAGAGGATATGTGTAAGCCGGTTATGAGTGCTATCAATGGAATGTCTTTACAGTAAGTTTTACTTTCACATAAACAAGGAGCGAAATAATGGCCTCGATAAGAGCGAGACGTGGCAAGCTATTCGTAGATTTTCGATATATGAATATGCGTTGCCGTGAGACGACCAATCTCACAGACACTCCAGCTAATCGAAAGAAGCTGGCTAAAATCATCGAAAAAATGGAAGCAGAAATTACCCTAGGCATATTTGATTATGCAGCCTACTTCCCAAAGAGTGACCGTGCTAAAGAGATGACGGCACTGGCTGATAGAGCGGAAGCTTATATCAGTCGCAATCCAACCTTTAAGCAGTTTGCTGATATTTGGTATGAGGAGAAGAAGATTGAGTGGCGACCAAGTTATCAATATAAGGTACAGACGATTCTTGATAAGTATCTGTTGCCTGAGTTTGGTGGCAAAGCGGTTCATGCCATAAAAAAAACAGACTTGCTGGCTTTTCGTAGCGCCCTCGCCAAAGTTCGCTACGGTAAAGATGCCCAGTCAAGTCTGTCTGTAGCACGGATCAACGAGATCATGGTACCACTACGTATGATACTACAAGAGGCGGCTGATCGCTATGAGTTTCAGATGCCTTATAAGAACATCAAGACGCTCAAGCAATCTCGGCCTGATGTGAATCCGTTTACGCTAACAGAGGTATGGCTATTCTTAAAGCATGTTCGCGCTGACTATAAGGCCTATTATACGACTCGGTTCTTCACAGGGATGCGTACCAGCGAGATTGATGGACTAAAATGGGACTGCGTTGATTTTGATCGGCGTGAGATTCGTATTCGCGGTGCATTAGTCAATGGTGAGATGGGTCCGACAAAGACGCTTGGCTCGCAGCGTGAGATTGCAATGTCGCAGTTAGTATATAACGCACTGCAAGATCAAAAGTCTGTCACCTATGGCAAGTCGGAGTTTGTATTTTGCAACTCACAAGGCAATCCTTTGGAATATCGCAATGTGAATCGTCGGATATGGAAACCCACCCTTGCCCTACTCGGCCTTAAACACCGGCGGGCTTATCAGACTCGGCATACGGCAGCAACGCTTTGGCTTGCTGCAGGTGAAAACCCTGAGTGGATAGCACGGCAAATGGGTCACAGTAGTACGGAGATGCTGTTTCGGGTGTATAGCCGCTATGTGCCTGATATTACCCGACAGGATGGCTCTGCAATAGACACTCTACTACTGGCTAGTAAAGAGCGGTTAATAGGAGACTCGAGTCATTCTAAAGCAAAGATGGTAGAACTTATCTCTGACGCTAAAGCAGACAAGGAGACGTCGCAATGAAAAGTATCAATTATGACAAGCTGTTTGGTGAATTTAAGCGAGATGGTGCGATCAGTAAGGATGCTAATGAGATTGCTAATACGCTCATTCGTGATTTATACATTCGGTCAGGTACAGGTTTAGCACGCTTCTTAGGAGTGAAATCTTGTTTTGACAATCATATGGCACTGCGAGTATGGGTACAGCAGCGTTTGGATGCCAATCCTGATTATCTTGTTAATGAGATGTGTCAGCAGCTGCAGAGCGAGCTTTATAGGCTTCTACCGCAAACGGCCTATGGCTCTTAAGGAGAATATCATGAGTGTAAAACTTCAACCTAATATGACGCAGAATGCCTATGATATTAAAATATGCGAGGATTACTGGGCCTTTGCAAATCAAGGTGGCTACATTAAACACGTCAATACACTTTGTGAGAAGTATAATATTAGCTCGCAATTACTGTTTGAGACTATAGCTCAGTGTTTTGCATATTTAGATGATGTTCGCTGTGAGTACTGTTGCACTGTTTGTCCTTTAGAAGTGCCAGCAGATATTCCTTATATGCGCTCAAAAGAGCGTTGGTGCTGTGAGGTATGTGAGCATGCTTTATGGCGGACAGATCGAGACCATCCCAGATTCTGTGTAACTGCCATTTAGATTAAATGCTTACTAATACGATCATCCAACATAATCATGAAACGATTAAGAGCAGCCGTCCAGTGTTGACTCGGCATCGACCACTTTTTAGATGCCTGCTGGCTGGCTAAATACACCACTTTAAATGCAGCCTGATCAGATGAGAACACCTTACGCTTATTCACCGCCGTCCGAATCACGCTGTTTAGTGACTCTATCGCATTGGTGGTGTAAATGACTTTTCTGATGTCTTTAGGGTACTCAAAGAACGCCGTTAAGCCCTCCCAGTTATTGCGCCACGACTTAACTACGTGCGGGTACTGTGTACCCCAAGTCTCATCGAACCTCTCAAGGTTAGCTTGTGCAAGCTCTATAGTATTAGCATCGTAGATGGCTTTTAAATCAGCGGCTACCGCCCTTTTATCCGTCCACGGTACGAACTTCATTGAATAGCGCACCATATGCACGATACACAGCTGAACCTTGGCTTTGGGGTAAACGGTGTTGATGGCATCAGGAAAGCCCTTTAGACCGTCAACACAAGCGATTAAGATGTCTTGTACCCCACGGTTTTGTAGCTCAGTGAGAACGCCTAGCCAGAACTTAGCGCCTTCACTCTCTGAGAGCCACATGCCAAGCAGCTCTTTTTTACCATCAAGTCCCACACCCAGCGCCAAATAGATCGCCTTGTTGATGATCTGCTTGTCTTGACGTACTTTAACGACAATGCAGTCTAAGTAGACGATAGGATAGACACTGCTCAGTGGCCGGTTCTGCCATGCAGTAATGTCCTCTAAGATGTTGTCAGTGACTCTTGCAACCAAGCTACTTGAGATATCGACATCGTAGAGCTCTTTAATGCTCTCTACGATCTCAGTGGTGGTTTGACCCTTGGCGTATGAGCGAGGATCAGCAAGTGTCTGGGAGACACTTGCCCGAAGCGCAAGACGTAAGGCTATGCCTGTAGTGAAATATGATTTTATCATCGAGACCTGAGATACGGGTTTGATGCTTACGTACTAATGCAGGCTCAAAGCTGCTATCACGGTCTCTTGGGGTAGATATCTCAAGATCGCCTGTGTCACTGCGGACGGTCTTTTTAGTGTGGCCGTTGCGCTTGTTAGGCTTATCCGCCTTTTCATGCTTGGGGTAGCCGAGATGGTCTTCCATCTCAGCTTCTAGTGCAGTGTCGATAAAAGATTGCATGAGCTGCTTTTGGAAGTCTTTAATGTCATCGAAGCTTTTCATGCTACCAGCCATCTGCTGGGCCAGTTTTTTAATGTCAGATTGAGTCGTCATTGCTTATTCTCCGGTTAGGGGATTATAAGCAGTTACACAAAGTTTGGGAAACTCCCCATCGAGTTGATATTTCATGACTGTATTCGCTAGTAATTAAGGCTATTCATTTATTAGATGATTATCTTTTAAAACCTGAAACACTGTATCCATTTCCTCTAGAATTTTATCAGCCATAGTGCCATTATTTATCATCAGCCATGCTTCACTTGAACCTTTCCAGTCTTGAGGAGAGAAGTAATAACCTGCAGGCCAAAGCGGTGAGCTCCAAATTTTTTTATCCGGAAAGGCTTCAGTGAACACTGTTTTCATTTTTTCAGCATGTTTATGTGCACTGTGATCATCTCTTGAATCAAACTTAAACCCTAGACACGGATAGTTAAAGTTAGCACTCTGAAACTCAAAACAAATATAACCCTTATCAAACTTCGCACTTGTAAATTCGATTCTCTCATAGTTCTTTCCATCACCAAAATAACTTATATCTAGTTCATAATCAGTTTTTTTAGACTTTTTAATTAAGTCAGCTTTTAGCTTCTTTATTAACTCTTTTTTCATTTCATCAACTGCGTTATACACTTTAATGCTAGCATCAATAGACTCTGGACTCTGTTTAATGACCTCCAAAACCGCATTACTTTCGCTCATATCATCAACTCCCATAAATTGCTTTTGAATAAACTTGATCAACTGCGCCAAGAACTCTGTTACGCTGTGATTTTGACACTCAACTTGGCAAGATTTTAGCCAGTCTAATAAGTCGCTAAATTTAAGCGCACTAAACTGGTTGTCCTCTTTTAAGCCTCTTAAATCTTCAGGCTTTATACTAGACCTCTTGCAAAAGTCATAATTTAAGCTCGGAATTAATGATACCAGCAAACAGCTTCATTCTAAGATCATAGCG
>NZ_JBEOPC010000045.1:0-17680 GCF_040309765.1 Psychrobacter sp. TB20-MNA-CIBAN-0197 | reverse complement strand
TTGAATAAGTCATTGTTTATTTCATTAATTAAGATTGTTATAAATATTGTATCGGTTTTATTTGGATTAGACTATATTAAAAGTATAGGTAACACCTATAGCTTTATGAATAACGGTAACGGTAGCTTTTCAGATTTTTATATTTGGAGAGAGGATTTTGATGAGAGAGTTGTAGAGAATAATAAATTTATTGAAATAAAAGATAAAATAGGTAGTTTAATAGCTAATCAATAATTTTGAAGTGTAGCGCGTAGAGTGGGTTAGCCCGAGCGTAACCCATCATCTAACTAGCATTTAAGAACGTTTATGTATAACTAATTATTATAAACCTACCCAAAATCTTCTTTTAAAACCCTCGCCATATTCCGCTCGGCAAGTCCGGTGATAAACACATACGGATTGACGCCTGCGCTACCGGGGATTAACGCGCCGCCGTAGCCACTACCGACGATGATGTTAGGAAAGTGACCCGCTTGGGTGACAGTCGCAGGCAGTTTTGGCTGCTTGGCGAGAGTTTGGCAGCCGCTCATTGCTGCTGTGGCGCTGACTGTGGCTGCGCCTAACCCCATGGATTTGATAAATTGACGTCTTTGCATGCTCGCTATAACCTTAAACGTTTTTTTTGACGAGGCCAGTCTAGCAAACTATTTTTTCTGTATTGTGTCACGAGCTCTACTCAAAGCGTTTCGAACAAAAGTATTTTCTTTACTTTACTAGAAGCGGTCTCGGTTTGTGTTTGCTATAGGTGATAAAAAGCTGAACCTAAGCTCAGCCTGTAGTTAAACATTCGGTCTTTTAGGCCACGCGAGATAATAATTACTCAGAGCAAATCTCCCATTGCGAGGTTTTGCTCAAATAACATTGTAGAACCTCTTTACCCGACTCTGCATATGTTTGACTGACTACTTTTTTGCTAGATGGCTCGCGATATCTGATGATAGCGGGTTCATCATTGACGGTGGTCGTCCATCCGGTATGATTGCCATTGTCATCATAATCTGCACTGTTCGAGGTCGCCATTTTACCGAATCCTGGTAAATTGTAGTCAACTTGCCTAAAGGCGTAGCTCATCGCTGCGCCTTCGGCACCGTCATATTGGCAGGTGAGCTTTTTTTGTAACTTATCTTGTTTATAGACATAGCAAGTGGTGTCACCCGAAAACTGTCCAACGCCGCAAAAACCTACTGTTGCTACTGATATAGTACCGATAAACAAAGCTATTTTTCTCATTAATGTGCTCCTCAAGTAGTGATAATAAGATTAAAACTGAATGTCTTTTAGCCGTCCTTTAAATAGTAAAAATAAATTCGCTTACCAATAAAATACTAATTTAGTAAACAAATTTCTATAAATATAGCATTTAAAAGTCTTTTATGGGTAATTTTCTTGTGCTAAATGTTGATAGCTATCAGATATTAATTTTATCGCCAATATCCGGTAGCAACTCATCGATTTGATGTTGATGAAATACTTTGGCGCCGCGTGACACTGTCGCAATGCCAACCCCAAGCTGCGCGCTAATCTCTCGTTGCGTCACTTCTTGCTGTAGTAATGCAAAGATAGTTAAGCGATTACCAAGCTCAGCTTGCTCTTTTTCGGTCAATAACGCTTTAAGTATCTCTGATAAATGGGCTTTGTCATTGGTCTGAGCCAGTAGCGCTAATAAGTAGTCATAAGCTTTATTAGAGTGACTGTTAGAATAACTGTCTTGTTTGGCCATTTTATTCTCCTTTTGCCTCAATCAATAAAGGCGAAATACGTTCATTATTCTATTTGTGAGCACTGCTTTATTAGCAGAGCAGTAATGCTTGACCTGCCATAAAACTTAGCCTAAAATCTGTTTCAATGTACTAGAACATAATAACAAATTTCTATTATAATTTAGATCGTTTTCTATGTTTAATTTAGCTTCAAATAGACAATAGTGAACCAGACAACAGGAATGAGCCATGACAGCATTAGCCAATGACAGCAGTAACACTTACGGTTTGCACGACTCCATTTTGCCAAGCCTTGATGGTTTATATGGCGAGTATGGTGGCAAGATTGAGCATCCTGAGCTGGCAAAAGCGATGGAGGAGATCGAGACAGGCTTTCGTGCGATCATTAAAGACGACGATTTTGTTAATGAGATGAGCCGCTTGCGTCAGACTTACATCGGTCGGCCTAGTCCGATATTTCATGCCAGACGCTTAAGCGAGCATTGCGGCGGCGCGCAGATTTATTTTAAACGTGAGGACTTGAATCACACCGGCGCGCACAAGATCAATCACTGTATAGGGGAAGTGTTACTCGCCAAAAAATTAGGCAAAACCAAAGTCATCGCCGAGACAGGTGCAGGGCAACATGGCGTAGCACTAGCTACGGCAGCGGCGCTGATGGGCATGGAGTGTGAGATCCACATGGGCGTCGTCGATATCGAAAAAGAGCATCCCAATGTCAGCCGTATGAAAATCTTAGGTGCCAATATCGTGCCGGTATCGCGCGGCGCGGGCACGCTAAAAGAGGCAGTCGATAGTGCGTTTGAGACGTATCTCAATGAGCTGGACACCAGTATGTTTGCCATTGGCTCAGCACTCGGGCCTGCGCCTTATCCTGAGATAGTCAGCTACTTTCAGTCGGTGATTGGCCGTGAAGCGCGTACGCAGTTCTTAGAAACTACTGGCACGCTGCCTAATAAAGTGGTGGCTTGTGTTGGCGGCGGCTCTAATGCGATTGGCATCTTTAGCGGCTTTTTGGGTGATAAAGAGGTAGAAAAAGTCGGCGTCGAGCCTGCTGGCGAAGGTCTTGATACGCCCAATCATGCGGCGACGATGACGCTTGGGACGAAAGGCGAGATTCATGGGTTTAAATGCTATGTGTTACTCGACGACAAGGGTGAGCCTGCGCCTGTACATTCGATCGCCTCTGGTCTGGATTACCCAGGTGTCGGCCCGCAGCACTCACTCTTGAAGGACAACAATCTGGCCACTTATGAGTCAGCGACAGATGCAGAGTGCCTAGAGGCATTTATGGCGCTATCGCGGCTTGAAGGCATCATACCTGCCTTAGAGACGGCGCACGCGATCGCTTATGCCATGCGAGTCGCCAAAGACATGTCACCCGATGAGACTATCTTGGTCAATCTATCAGGGCGCGGCGATAAAGATATTGATTTTGTCTTGGACAAAGTGGATTTGTAGGGTAAATGAGCAATAAAGCTCGAAAGCCATTCGCTATGGTTGATTGACACCTTGTACTAAGTAGCTGCGTTTTTCTCCTGCAAACACAATCGCATTATTGATACCTTGAATAGGCGAGCTTGGCTTGCCAATGGCAATTAAGGTATCGGTTAAGCGCTCATCGGCGACCCATTTAGCGTCCTCTTGCTTCATTAATTCATAATCGAGCTTTTCTGTCGCAAGACAGCCATTTAAGCCTAAGGTTAAAGCAGCAACAAACCCTATTTTTTTTATATAGTTTTGGCATTGAGCTGATCTCTTAGTTTGCCTTCAGATAATTCGACAATGGATGTCGTCAGCTCTTTTGCTGTTCTGGCTTCTATTAATGTAGGCGTAGACGCTTTTTTGTCAGTTTGCGCAGACGTTACTGGATCTGGCGTGTCCGTTTTTTCAGACGGTGGCTGGCAGGCAGATAGTAATAGTGAGCTGGCAGTGATAAGCAAAGACAATAGCGTTTTTTGCATAAATTTCCCTCTTAGATAAGAGGTAAGTTGAAGGCTCTAATATACTAGTAAGTATTACAGATTCATACGGGCTATAAATACAAAGGTAGAATTAAGTCGCTGTTTTCGTTTGTAACGATAGATTGAATAATCCAAGCTATCCCCTATAAAGAAAACGATTTAGCTTACTTTGCAATCGGTCTGTTTTCTAAATCTTAAATCATAATCGATAACAACAAATAAGGCTTTTTATGGCACACGATAGTTTATTTGAACCTGTCAAAATGGGCAGCCAAACACTCAAAAACCGTATCATTATGGCACCTCTGACCCGTCTGCGCGCAGTCGAGCCAGGCGATGTCCCTATCACATGGGCAGCAGAGTACTACTCGCAGCGTGCAGGAGCGGGCCTTGTCATCACTGAAGCGACGCAAGTATCGTTTCAAGCAAAAGGCTATGCAGGCGCACCAGGGCTACATACTCAAGATCAAGTCACTGCATGGAAAGCCATCGTTGACAATGTCCATGCCAAAGGTGGCAAGATTGTCGTCCAGCTATGGCACACAGGACTTGTCTCACACGAAAGCGTACAACCTGAGCGCCGTGCGCCAATTTCAGCCTCAGATGTCGATGTAGGTATCCGTACCTCATTGCGTGATAGTGACAACCAAGCCATTCGCGCGGATGCCACGCCGCCGCGCCCAGCCAGTCTTGATGAGATTCAGCAAGTGATTGCTGACTTTGCGCATGCAACCAAGTGCGCGCAGGAGGCAGGGTTTGATGGTATTGAGATTCATGGCGCGCATGGTTATTTGCTGCATCAATTTTGGGCCGAGCATACCAATCAGCGTGACGATGAGTACGGTGGCAGCCGCGAAAACCGCGCGCGTCTAACCTTAGATGTTATCGATGCATGTGTGGATGCTTGGGATGCAGATCATATTGGTATTCGTATCTCGCCACTGGGCACATTCAACAATGTTGAGGGAGGCTACGAAGAAGACGATAACATTTGGCTGATTGAGCAAATCAATAAGCGTGGTCTAATGTATTTGCATCTGTCAGAGCCAGATTGGGCAGGTGGTACGCCTTATAGCGATGAGTTCCGTCAGCGTGTCCGTGATGCGTTCGATCAGACCATCATCGCGGCGGGTGGCTACGATGCCGATAAAGCAGAAAAAAATATCAAGGCAGGTTATATCGATGCGGTAGCATTCGGTCGTGACTATATTGCCAACCCTGATCTCGCTGAGCGTATCCAAAAAGGCGCACCGCTCAATGAGCAGCATCCAGAGTCTTTCTATGGTGGCAGCACGGTTGGCTACACTGATTATCCTTATTTGGAGCAAAAGCAGGCTTAGTCCGTAACCTTTAACTTAGCATAAACTATTGTAGGGGGTTAAAAACCCAGCCTACGCAAAAACTTTAAATAGTATCATTCACAAGATACAAAAGCCTCGATAGCTTCATGTTGTCGAGGCTTTTTACTGTTTGTTATTTATAAAATACTCTTCTATACCACCTCGCCGCAAACAAAGCCGCTGGCCCAAGCCCACTGAAAGTTATAACCACCAAGCCAGCCGGTAACATCGAGCACTTCACCGATAAAATACAGTCCTTCTTGCAATTTACTCTCCATCGTTTTTGATGATACCTCGTCAGTATCAATGCCGCCGCGCGTGACCTCAGCGGTGCGATAGCCCTCAGTGCCAGAGGGTTTAAGCTGCCAGCCATTGATCGCTTGACCTATCTGAGTCAAACGCTCGTCTTTGATATTTGCAAGCTCAATCTCTTTGACGTCTTCCCATAACATAGTTTGTAATGCTACTAGTAATTTTTTGGGCAAAGCGTTGTCAGTATTTTCGCTTAGCACCGTGCGAATAAGCTGCTTTGGATGCTGTTTTTTATGAGTGAGTAATAGCTCAGTAATATCAAAGTCAGGGAGCAAATTAATCTCGATAGTCTCACCCGTGTGCCAGTAGTTCGAAAGCTGGAGCATAGCAGGGCCAGACAGGCCGCGATGAGTAAAGAGTAGCGGTAGCTTAAACGAAATGCGCGTGTTACTGGCCACCACAGGCAAGCTAATACCCGATAGCGCTCGCAGCAGCTCACCTGTCTTATCGGTAAAGGTAAAAGGCACAAGGCTTGCATCAATTGGTGTCAGCGTATGCCCAAATTGCTGCGCCAGCTCGTAACCTAAGCCGCTTGCGCCCATTGTCGGGATAGAGAGTCCGCCCGTTGCGACAACCAAAGACTGGCAATAATAAGTGGTTTTAGAGAGTTTTGGCTCACTGCTGGCTTCTTTAAGCTCTTTTTTGCTCAGCTGTTTACTGGTAAGTAATTGAAAGCGTTTTTCGTTTTCATTTTGATGAGCGGTAACCTCATTAACTTGGGTGTTGAGGCGAACTTGCACTCCGGCAGCGGCACATTCAGCAAGTAACATCGTCACGATATCTTGCGCAGAATTATCACAAAATAACTGGCCATGCTCACGCTCATGATAAGCAATCTTATGCTGCTCTACCATCCCGATAAACTCCCAACTCGGATAACGGCTCAGCGCTGATTTAGCAAAGTGCTCGTTAGCACCGATAAAGTGCTCAGGCTCAACAAAGTAATTGGTAAAGTTGCAGCGTCCGCCGCCTGACATCAGGATTTTTTTGCCCGCCTTATTGGCGTGATCAAGCACGAGTACGCGCCGGCCTCGGCGGCCTGCGGTCAGCGCGCAATAGAGTCCTGACGCACCTGCACCGATGATAATGACATCGAAATGACCGTTATTAGATAGTTTAACTGCTGACGCTGGGTTTTGCCGTTGACTCATGATGACTACTTAAAATGGGACGAATAGATAAAAATTATGGGCTAAATTATAGCATGCTAGCCAATCTAATTTTAAGTGCACAGTTGTATATTGAAATTGTTATTATTCATAGTCAATGGCTTGCAACCGTTTTGCTTATTTGCCAAACTATCGTTAAACGTCATACATTATGGACGATGGCATGCATTACCGATATAGACGCGTGACTATTATCAACCGCGATTTATAAGGTAGTGAGAATCAAAAAGGAAGATGACCATGACTCAAGAATCGTTTTCTATTCCGGCTGAATTTATCGCCACTGCAAATACCAGTCCTGAACAATACAAAAAGGACTATCAGCGTTCCATCGCTTCGACTGAAGACAACGATGCTTATTGGGCTGAGCGCGCTGAGAGCATCGATTGGATCACCAAACCTACCAAAATCAGTAATGTCAGCTATGACTTGGAGGATTTTCGTATTAAGTGGTTTGAGGACGGCGAGCTTAACCTCTCGGTCAACTGCCTCGATCGTCATCTAAAAAACAACCCTTACAAGCCTGCCATCATTTGGGAGGGCGATCACCCCTCTTTAAATAAAATCATCTCTTTTAAAGAGCTATATGCCGAGGTCTGCCGCTTAGGTAACGCTATGCGTAACTTAGGGATAAAAAAAGGCGATCGCGTGACTCTGTATATGCCGATGATACCTGAAGCTATGGTCGCTATGCTGGCGTGTACTCGCATTGGCGCGGTGCATTCGGTGGTCTTTGGCGGCTTCTCTGCTGAGAGTTTAAGTAGCCGCATCGTCGATAGTCAGTCCAAACTAGTGATTACGGCTGATGAGGGCCTGCGTGGTAATAGCCGTACGCCGCTCAAAGCTAATGTCGATCGCGCTTTGGATGCTGAAGGCACAGATAGCGTAGAAAACGTCATCGTCGTACACCGGACGGGCAATTCAGTGCCGATGAGTGGTCGCCGCGATCACTGGTATCATAACCTCATCGACGCGCAAAGCGAGCACTGTGAGCCTGAGGTTATGAATGCCGAGGACCCACTGTTTTTATTATACACCTCCGGCTCAACGGGTAAGCCCAAAGGCGTCGTCCATACTACCGGCGGCTATATCGTCTATGCGCTATCGACCTTTCGTGATGTCTTCGATATCAAAGACGATGATATCTTCTGGTGCACCGCTGATGTCGGCTGGATCACTGGCCACACTTACGCTACGTACGCGCCGTTGGCCAATGGCACCACAACAGTGATGTTCGAAGGTGTGCCCGAATACCCCACTTGGGCGCGCGTCGGTAATATCATAGATAAGCACAATATCAGTATATTATATACCGCGCCAACCGCCATTCGTGCAATGATGAAAGAGGGCGATGCTTTTGTCCGTGAGTCAGATCGCTCAAGTTTGCGTCTACTCGGCACGGTCGGCGAACCGATCAACCCTGAAGCGTGGGACTGGTACTATAATGTCGTCGGCGGCGCGCGTTGCCCTATCGTCGATACGTGGTGGCAAACAGAAAACGGGGGGATTTTGCTGGCACCTATTCCCGGTACAGTCGCGCTCAAACCGGGTGCTGCGATGAATCCGCTATACGGTATTGAGCCTGCCATCATGGAAGATGACTATGAGCTTGAGGGTCCGGCCTCAGGTAACTTAGCGATTAGTAATAGCTGGCCGGGTCAAATGCGTACGATTTATAAAGATCATGCGCGTTTTTTGGAGACTTATTTTGCTGAGTATCCGGGTTACTATTTCACAGGTGATGGCGCGCAGCGTGATGAAGATGGTCATTACTGGATCACAGGGCGTGTTGATGATGTCCTCAATGTCTCAGGACATAGGCTCGGCACGGCTGAGATCGAAAGCGCCGTCGATGAGCATCCCTCCATCGTGGAAGCTGCCGTGGTCGGGATGCCGCATGAGATACGCGGCGTTGGCATTTGTGTGTTTGCCATCCTAAAGTCAGGTGAGAGCGCAGATGATAGTCTCAAAGCTGAGCTTAATCGCCATGTGCGTCGTGAGATTGGTCCTATTGCCAACTTAGATGCTATCTTTATCGTTAATGCTCTACCCAAAACTCGCTCTGGCAAAATCATGCGCCGTATTCTGCGCAGTATTGCTGCCGGTCAGTATGTCGGTCTCGGTGATTTGTCCACCTTAGCAGATAGCTCAGTGATTAATAAACTCATTGAGGCAGTGAAAGCTGAACGTACGGACGGTCTCTAACGGCGAGTTTCAGCTTTAAGTATTATACAAGTCATGCTCTTTTTTATCATAGCAAAAAAGAGCATGACTTTTTGCATATGATTTTTAAGGATAGTTTTGTGCTATCTTTAGCTATTGTTTTTTGCAATTTTATTTATAAGGCGCAACCTTTTTATGACTGATCATGCAATACATAACGAGCAAGACAAGAGTAAAGCGTTATCCTCATACCCCAAGATAGCCATCATCGGTGGCGGCTTAAGCGGTCTATTTACCGCCATTTTATTAGAGCGCAAGTTTGCTCAACATCAGTATCAGAATCAGCACTCAGATCTGCAAATCACCGTTTTTGAGAAATCGCGCGGCGTGGGACGGTTAGCGACGCGCTATCGTAGCGATAGCGTAACAGGTAAAAACTGGCAGTGGAGCTTTGGCGCGCAGTTCTTCACCGCCAAGACCGATAGCTTCCAACAGTTTATAGCGCCTTGGTTAGACTCAGGGTTGTTGCAGCCATGGTGCGCGCAAGTGGTCAATTTATCTATCACGAATAAGAGCGAGCAGGCGCCGCACATCGAGCCAAAAGAGCAGTGGGGCACTGAGCAGGCCCGTTACGTTAGTACACCAAAGATGACCAGTTGGGGCCGAACGTTAGCAGATCAGTTGCAGCAGACAAAGATACAATTCCAAACTCGCGTGGCACCACTGGCGCAATATGCCAATCCGCAGGCAGGTCAACCAACAGAGCTGTTTGATGATAATGGCGAGAGTTTAGGGCTTTTTGATTGGGTTATTTGCACCGCGCCGAACGTGCAAACGGCTGAGCTGATGGCAGATAGCAGCTTCACAGAACAAGCGAAAATTATGCAGCCAAAAATGCGAGCTTGCTATACGCTTATGCTTGGCTGGGATGAGGAGTCAAAGCTACCTGCTAGCTTAAAAAGCTCAAGTAAGCGTCAAGATTTAAAATTGTGGGATGTCGCGCATCTACAAGACTCTATTTTGGCTAAGATATTTGTTGAGCATCATAAGCCTAATCATAACGGGATATTGCCAAGTGTCACGATTCACGCCGATAACGACTGGTCTGAGCAGCAAGTAGACCAGGATATTGACGAGGTAACGGCTCGGCTGCTAGCAGAAGCTAAAGAGGCGCTAAGCTGGACTGAGCAAACCGCGCCAAGTCAAATTGACTGTCATCGTTGGCACTATGCAGCAACATCGATGGCGCTAAATGACGAAGATGATGAGCAGCCATTAGGTATCTTAGTAGATAACGAGCAGCAATGGATAGTTAGTGGGGATTGGTGCGGGCGCGGCAACATCGAGAGCTGCTACCAGATGGCCGAAGAGGTGGTAGAAGTAATCGCGGCAACTTTAGAGGTATAGAGTTTTAGAGATTATTTATAGCTTGTCTCTCAGCTTTGCTGGCTTTGATATTTTCAATATAAAAGCAAAAAAAAGCCCACAGAGGAGGAGCTGCGGGCTGAGGAAAAAGGGTCATATTACTGTATAGTAAAACTTATTTAGACCTGACTATGACTGATTATTTTGCTTATTTCACTTATTTTACTATGCTGCAATGTATCTATTTACAGATGGTTATATAGTTAAAGATAAGGCCTATCGCTACTTAATCAATTGTTTCTTACATCTGCTTACAACTTAGAGTGAACACTTGTACCTATGCTTTTATCTGTTTTAAATTGCGCTTATTAATAATAAAAGTTATTGCAAATTAAAATCGATAAATGCTTTTGTTTCTATCGCATACCGTACAAGCGTTTCAGATACTATAGTAGAGATAAGCAAAAATAGTATTCATGACGACAAGGCTAAAAAATGCTAAGCTAGCGCCCATCATTATGTCGATATAGAACTGGTTTTGTCATGACCGAAACTACAAAGCTGCACACCCCGCCATCACCACCGATGCAAGATGATAAAAGCATCTTTAACTTACCGAACAATCTGACGATTGCGCGGATTTTGATGATTCCGCTGTTTGTTGCGATAGCTTATTGGCCGCCTGCAATGGGTATCGGTATGCCTGCGATCTCTGATAACGTGATTGCCCGGGTCGGAATGAGCGAATTTAGCGACAGCTTATTGCGTCATTTACTACTGACGGCTGTGTTTATTATCGCCGCGATTACCGACTGGCTCGATGGTTACTTTGCGCGTAAGCTCAACGTTACATCGGCTTTTGGACGGTTTTTAGATCCGGTCGCCGACAAGCTTATGGTCGCCGCCGCGCTCATCATTTTGGTGCAGTGGCATCCTAATATCATTATGGCGATTGCCGCTATTGTGATTATCTCGCGCGAGATCGCTGTATCCGCATTACGTGAATGGATGGCAGAATTGGGTAATAGTACCAGCGTCGCTGTGTCCTATGTGGGCAAGCTAAAAACCACCTTTCAGATGGTCGCTATTACTGTATTGCTACTCAATTGGGAGTCGCTTGAGACTATCGGTTATGCGTTGATGGTGGCAGCGGTGATACTAACGCTTTGGTCGATGATGATTTACCTAAAGGCGGCATGGCCTTATCTTAAACGTAGCGGTTAACTATCCGCTATAGAATTTAGTAATTTCAATATACCCAAGCAAAAACGCCAGTAAGTGAACCTTACTGGCGTTTTTATTAATTTGTTTGGTTGTAACTGTCGATAGCTTATAGCTCAATCTCAAAGGTTTCACCAATATCTTCTGCCGTTTCGCCGTCTTGTACAGCAGCGGCTGCCATCTTAAACATATTGACCGTTGTGCTACCGCTGATCCAGCACTCTACGCCATGGGGTACGACTTTTATTAATTGAACGTTTGGATCTTCTTTACCATGCTCAAAGAAGGCATTGTAAACTGGTGACCACAGCTCATCTAACTTGGCCTTGTCGTCTGATAATTCAGCATTGGCGCTTACAGAGACATAGTTCTTCGCATCTTGACTCGAATACGTTAGGCCAACCTTTTTATTGTCCTGAATATCTTTGACCACATCTGAGGTTTTATCACCAATAAACCAAATTTCTTTTCCGCCGATACTGGTCTCAGTCGTTGTCATTGGCCAAGCATGCAAATCACCTTTACCATTGACAGTAGTCATCATGGCAAATTTAATGTCTTTAACGATCTCTTGTACTTTATCGATTTTATCTTGCTTATTCATAATATGTCCTTTTTAATTGAATTGATTTAGATCAGTTATTGTTGTTATTGCTGCGTTATAAATGAATGTCTATTGATACTTGAGCTTTTACAGCATAACGAGAGAAGGTAGGGAGGTTATATAGGTTGCCCGTAAGGCGATGTGAGTGTTTGTAAGCTCTATAAACATTAAGTAAAACAACTTAGCCGCTTGTTTAACAAGGTAATTTAAAAGAGCGGTTATTACCGTCTTCACTGACAGGCTTTAAGTTCTTTGATGGGTAAAGAGTAAAATTGTACCGCTTTATTCCTGCTTATTTTGCCTCTTCTTGTTATAATGCAGCGACCATTTACTTTGCATGGCAGTGATGCCAGTTACTGCTCATATCCTAGGAAATATGCCTCTATGATGACCATCGCCGGACAGCCGTTTTTGACCGATTTTCAGACCCAGCAACTGATCAATCAATTTGCCCAAAAAACCGATCTAAACGTGACCCAAATCAGTACTCAGCAGGTTTTTGTGCTCTCAAGAGAGCTCTTAGGTGAAGAGCAAAAAAAGGCTTTGGATCTTTTAGGGGTAAAAGAGCAAACCTCGCTAGAAGCTGCGACAGAGCGTCAAATCCAAGTCATCGTCAGTCCGCGTTTTGGCACGATATCGCCATGGGCGAGTAAAGCCACCGATATTTTTAATAACTGCGAGCTGAAGATCAATCGTATTGAGCGGGTGATTGTTTATACGCTGACGCTAGAAGGTGCTACCGAAGACAAGCTGCCAACGGCGGCTGAGCGTTTACTCTATGACCGTATGACCCAAAGCTTGGTTTATGATTTAAACGACGTGAATAAACTGTTTGACGATGAACCGCCAGCGTCATTGAATCATATCGATGTCATGGGAGCAGGGCGCAGCGCATTAGAGTCAGCGAATACGACATTTGGCTTTGCGTTATCAAGCGATGATATCGACTACTTGATGCATGCTTATGTCAATGACCTACAGCGCAATCCAACCGACGTTGAGCTGATGATGTTTGCCCAAGCCAACTCAGAGCATTGCCGCCACAAGATATTCAACGCCGAGTGGACGGCTAACGGTGAAGTACAGCCAAAGTCCTTGTTTCAGATGATTAAGAATACTTATCAAGCCAATCCAGAAGGTATCCTCTCCGCTTATAAAGACAACGCGGCGGTGATGGCTGGCGCTGAGGGCATGCGTTACTATCCTATTCCTGAAGACGCTAAAAACCCTAATGCTGCGCATCCGTATGGCTTTCATCAAGAAGCTATCGATATCCTGATGAAAGTCGAAACGCACAACCATCCAACCGCCATTGCCCCTTATGCCGGTGCAGCAACAGGCGCGGGCGGTGAGATTCGTGACGAAGGTGCCACCGGCCGCGGCGGTAAACCCAAAGCGGGTCTCACAGGCTTCCACGTGTCGCACTTGCATATTCCAGAGCTTGCCGAGAAGTGGGAGCAGTCAGGACAAGTGAGCACGCAGGACTATGGTACGCCGGAGCGCATGGCAACGAGCCTTGAGATTATGACGGAAGCGCCATTAGGTAGTGCCAATTTCTCTAACGAGTTTGGCCGTCCCAACCTTTGCGGTTATTTCCGCAGCTTCCAATTAGATACCTCAGCCGCCAAAGACGGTAGCGAGATGCGCGGCTATCATAAGCCCATCATGCTGGCAGGTGGTTACGGTAATATCAAACGTAACCTGATTGAGAAAAATCCGATTCGTGAGGGGGATTTACTGATTGTACTTGGTGGTCCTGCAATGCAAATCGGTCTTGGCGGCGGCGCGGCCTCTTCTGTCGATAGTGGTGAGTTGGATGAGGGCCTAGACTTTGCCTCGGTGCAGCGCGATAACGCGGAGATGGAGCGTCGCTGTCAGGAAGTCATCGATCGCTGCTGGGCGCTTGCCGGTAACGATGCTGAGGTGAGCAATTATAGTCAAGACGGCAACCCCATCGTCTCTATCCATGATGTCGGCGCAGGCGGTCTGTCTAACGCCATGCCTGAGCTGGTCGATGATCACGATATGGGCGCGGTGCTCAACTTGCGTCATATTCCATCGCTTGAGGCGGGCATGTCACCGATGGCGATCTGGTCAAATGAGGCGCAAGAGCGTTATGTCCTTGCCATTCGCCCAGAGAGCAAAGCACAGTTTGATGCGATCTGTGCCCGTGAGCGCTGTCCGTATGCGATATTGGGAGAGGCGACTGAAGTGCGAGAGCTTAGAGTCGATGATGAATTGCTCGATGATCAGCCTGTCGATATGCCGATGCAAGTATTGCTTGGTGGTACGCCAAAGATGCAGCGTAGCTTTGAGGTGCAAGCTAATGAGCTGGCGCCGTTAGTGCTCAATGATTTTGACCTGAGCGAGTCGGTCAAAGACGTGCTGCGTCATCCGACTGTCGCGAGCAAGTCGTTCCTCATTAGCATTGGTGACCGCTCTATCACCGGTATGGTGGTGCGCGATCAGTATGTTGGTCGCTATCAAGTGCCTGTGGCAGATTGCGCGATTACCGCTTCAGGTCTTATAACGCTTGATGGTCAAGCGATGACCGGTGAAGCGATGAGTATCGGCGAGCGTACCCCAGTGGCACTCATTGACCCAAAAGCCTCGGCAAGATTAGCGGTTGGTGAAGCCATTACCAATATCGCAGGCGCGCGCATCTCCCAGTTATCTGACATCACCATGTCGGCGAACTGGATGGCGGCTTGCGGTGATGATACGGAAGACGCCGCATTATTTGATGCGGTCCATACTGTCGGTGAAGAGCTGTGTCCCGCTTTGGGGATTGCCATTCCAGTTGGTAAAGACTCGTTATCGATGCGTGCCAATTGGACAGATGATAACGATGCTAAGGAGGATAGCCAAGATAAATCTGTGGTCTCACCCATGAGCCTTGTGATTACTGCCTTTGCCCCAGTCGTTGATGTGGCAAAAACGCTCACACCTGAGCTGATCAACGGCGATAGCGCGTTTTATCGTCTTGATCTCTCTAGAGGTAAATTGCGTCTTGGCGGCTCTATCCTTGCGCAAACGGCCAGCCAGCTTGGTAACGAGTGCCCCGACCTTGATAAGCCGAGCGATTTAATTGACTTCTTTAACTTTATTCAAGCGGGTAATGAGCAAGGCATTATCAGCGCCTATCACGATATCGGTGATGGCGGCTTGCTTGCGACCATTGCAGAGATGCAGTTCACTAGTCGTCAAGGCATTAAGCTATCACTCAGTGATGATAATCTACTCGGTCAGCTGTTCAGCGAAGAGCTGGGCGCGGTCATCCAAGTCATGCCAGAGGACGTTGCCGCTTTAGTGGCGCTAGCGGATGAATACAACGTCAGCGATATGCTTAGCCTCGTCGGTCAAAGCACTGAGGAAGATAGCCTCATTATCCAAACGCCGCTACATCAAGGCGATAAAACCCTCAGCTTTAAGCGTTCTGAGCTGCAACAAGAGTGGAGCCAAGTCAGCTATCAAATCGCCCGCCGCCGTGATAATCCAGAGTGCGTGCAACAAGAATATGACTTGATTGCCGATACTAATCATAAAGGTCTTATCGCTGCGCCAAACTTCGATCTCAATCAAAAGATCGAGACGCCATATCTGAACAGTCGTGCTGATTCTGATAACAGCAAGCCAAGAGTCGCTATCCTGCGCGAGCAAGGCGTCAACGGACAGCTGGAGATGGCAGCAGGCTTCACCCAAGCAGGCTTTGAAGCGGTCGATGTGCACATGAGCGACTTGCTAGAAGGCCGCATCAATCTACGTGACTTCGACGGTTTGGTCGCTTGTGGCGGCTTTAGTTACGGTGACGTCCTCGGCGCAGGCTCAGGCTGGGCCAACTCTATCTTGTTCCATGACGAACTGCGTATGCAGTTTGTGCGTTTCTTCGCCCGTCCGAACACGTTCTCACTTGGCGTCTGTAATGGCTGTCAGATGATGGCGCAGTTAAAAGACCTGATCCCAAGTGCAGAAAACTTTCCACGCTTTATCGCAAATGAGTCGGCGCGTTTTGAAGCGCGTACGGTCAACGTCAAAGTTGAGCGCACCAAGTCCATCTTATTCAAAGGCATGCAAGATAGTATCTTACCTATCGCTGTCGCGCATGGTGAGGGTCTTGCCACCCTAAACGCTACTGAAATTGACGGTATGGCAAAACACGGTCAGCTGGCGATGCGTTATGTCGATAGCCAAGGTCATCCGACCGAGACTTATCCATTGAATCCTAATGGCTCAGTCGGCGGTGTCACCGGTCTATGTAGCACCGACGGTCGCGTTACAATTATGATGCCGCACCCTGAGCGTAACCTAAAAGCGTATAACCATAGCTGGAAACCTGAGCAGTGGGATGAAGATGGTGCATGGATGCGGATGTTCCGTAATGCGCGAGCTTGGTTGCGTTAAGATAATTTGAATTAGTTTAGATAGTAAGAAAGGTGGGCTTTGGCTCACCTTTTTTGTGTTTATGATATTTAGCTTAATTAGATCCAGAAAAAACATATAGATAAGTACTTCAATGACGTATATAATAAGACATAAAGATAAAGGATATTGAATGTTACATTTCATCGAAACGCCAATATTTACTAAGCAAGTACTGAAACTATTAGATGATGAAGCTTATAAAGAGCTACAGGAAAATCTAATCAATAATCCAGAACAAGGTGATTTGATTCAAGGTACAGGGGGCGTTCGAAAAACCAGATGGGCACTTAACCAAGGTAAGAGTGGCGGTATTCGGATTATCTATTATTTTGTGAATAGTCAAGGCATATTTTTTATGCTGCTAGCTTATCCGAAGAATAAACAAGCCTCTCTATCAAGCGAAGAGAAGTCTGGTTTATACAAACTGACTCAACAAATTAAAGAGGTGTATAGCCATGAGCAATGAATTTTACGATGATTTATCTACATCACTAAATCAAGCATTGGCGATTGCTAAAGGACAGGCTCAGCCTAGCCGCCAGTTTACCCATGACGTGCCTAGTATTAAGGAAATAAGAACTAAGACAGGGCTATCGCAACAGCAGTTTGCCGATAAACTCAATATCAGTTCGCGTACCTTACAAAATTGGGAGCAAGGTACTAGAAACCCAACAGGGGCTGCCGTCACATTAATGCGCTTATTGAATAAAAAGCCTGAGTTAATTGCCGAAGCTTAATTGATCAAAAACAGTCAATCTTATCTTGGTCACGCACTCGGTGGGATTATGGATGTGTGTGAAAGCGATGACGCCTGGATGCGTATGTTCCGTAATGCGCGGGCTTGGTTGCGTTAAGATAATTTGAATTAGTTTAGATAATAAGAAAGGTGGGCTTTGTCTCACCTTTTTTGTGTTTGTGATTTGGGTGTTTAAACATTAACTTAACTTTGACATCAAGTGATGCGGAGTAGGTTGGTGTGGAGCTTGCGACACCCAACGTTTTTAAGGGAGCTATTTCCCGCCTTCCACTCGTATCTCCCAGTCTGGGCGCGGCGCTGGCTACCGTTTGGGTCGTCGCTTGCTTCGCCTCGCCACCCCAAAACCTAGCCATCGCAACTCGCCCAAACCAGCAGGATACCGCTACAGTCGGGGCTAAACCGCGCTTTAAGGCAACTATTATATCTAAGTAGAGGGTTTATGCAATTCATCTAAAGAGCTTAAATCTATTGATCTAAAACTTTGTCCATATTCATATGCTTTATACCAACTAAGGTAATCGTTTTTAGCCTTATCAAGAATTTTTTCCTTTATTTCGCTATATATTAGACCTCTTGCAAAAGTAGCAGAGGGAATTAAAATAAGAAGAACATTCATCGTTGTCTAAGAACCATGCCAAACAT
>NZ_JBEOPC010000044.1:0-18441 GCF_040309765.1 Psychrobacter sp. TB20-MNA-CIBAN-0197 | reverse complement strand
TATCGTCGCTTTGTGCCTTGTCTGGAACAATTTTAGCGATCAGCAGTGCCTATTTGCGAATGTTCAACACGCCCTAGCTCTTTATTTTGAGCTGGCCGTACTCCAAGTATTTAACGCTTGCTGCCACTGCTGGCAACGATGCGCGATTTTATCAACGCTCAAATCCATAATATCGCCGACGACTGCGACATAACGAATAGGCAAACCTTGCAGCCCGGTAATATTCTCAGCGGTTAGACCGCCTATCACGCAGATATCTATATCTTGCTTGCATCCTGCTATAAGCTTCGAGCGCTCTATAGGCTGGGCATTAGGCTTAGTGGTTGAGCTAAAGATAGCGCCCATTGCAGCATAGCTTGCGCCTGCACTTTTCGCCTTAACGACCAAATCGACATCATCGTGGCAAGTCCGTCCAATTACTTGCTGACATCCCAAGCGCTGCCTAGCCGCCTCGATACTGCCGTCGCTCTGACCTAGATGCACGCCCACGCCTAGCTGCTCGGCGAGCGCCATATCGTCATTAATAACGACCGCAACCTTGTATCTTTTGGCAAGCGCTACGATTTGCAGCGCCTCTTGATAGAGCTTAGCGGCACCATTATCTGTAGCTAAAACTTGCTTACGGCGGATCTGAAGTAAGTGCACGACTCCTGTCGCTAAAGCCATCTCAAGCTTCGCCAGCAGCACTGGTAACTTGTCATCATTGGTCAATAGATACAGCTTAGGCACTAGCAAACTTGAGGATTTCAATAGCTCAGTCATATCGCGGGCGGCTCGATTTAAGTTCAGATGATTTATGGGTTCAAAATGTAAGACATAAAAGCTAAAGCTTAAGTCACATCTCAGCTCTAAAGATAAGTGTCATAAAAAAGGCTGTTATCTTAAATAACAGCCTAATCATAATTACAAACGTAGAATAGTCTTATACCGTACGGCGGCTCGCTAAGCTATTTAAGATGTTTTTAGCATCGCCCCAGCGTGTCGCTGAGCTATTAGCACCTAAGATCACAATGATAGCCGGACGATTATTGACGCGGGTTTCCATAACTACGCAGCGACCTGCTTCATTGATAAACCCGGTCTTCGAGATACCGATAGGATAGTTACCTGAGCGAACCAAACTGCTAGTATTGTTAGCTGAGTAAGTACGGTTACCACGGGCATAGTTGGCAACATAAAAGTCGTAGCTCTTTGTGGTAGAGAAGCGGCGGATCACATCATAGTTACCAGCAGCGCGTACCATTTTTACTAAGTCGTTTGCGGAAGCAACGTTACGCTTATCAAGTCCTGTCGGATCGCCAAAGAATGCAGAGGTCATACCGAGCTCTTGCGCTTTACGATTCATCGCGCGCATAAAGGCATCATAGCCGCCAGGATAGTTACGCGCTAAGCTTTTTGCTGCAGGGTTTTCAGACTTCATTAACGACATCAATAGCATCTCAGCACGATTCAATCGATCGCCTGATTTTAGGCGTGAGCTGGCACGTTTAGGCCCAATAAAATCCTCAGGTTCCAAGATAAGTTCCTCACGCATATCTAGACCACTATCTAGTACCACCATCGCTGTCATCACTTTAGTGATACTAGCCATAGGACGCGCTCTATCCGCATCTTTTTCATAAATAGATTCGCCAGTCTCCGCATCAATTACCGTCACACTACGAGAGTCAGTGCTGATCGGAATCATATCACTGCTGCCAAAGCTGCCATTGTAAGTCGTGTTATATCTATTATTAGCGTTGAATCTATTATTGCTGCTACCATAGCTACTAGCGTTAGTAATATTGGTAGTGCCGTAACCGTTATCTACTTTTTTAATGCTTGAACCATTATTAGCACGGCTGACAGTAGACGATTTGCTGTACATGATATTACGAGCTTCTGATAGACTATCAGCACCGCCCCAACTAACGCGCGCACTAGCTTCAGGGTTACCATTAATTGTAAGCGCTGCTTGCGCAACACCGCCCAAACTCATTGAAATTAGAGCAGCAACGAGCTGCTGTTTGGTTAATGATAAATGTCTCATTCTTCCCCCTGCGGTTGGTATGGCGTCAGTCACCGATTATAATAGACGACCGATAGATAAATAGCGTGAAACGATGATGGCTATGCGTCGCTTAATAACAATTAGCTTACTATCAGCTCTCTGTTGATATAGCCCAATAACGACTGGCAAATGATTACTAAGATAGTATTGTGTACTTTTAGTGTATCATGGTTTGTATTTTAGAGTAATCGACTATGCTGCATACGTAAACCTTTTTGAGTCTTAAGTAAACTTTGCTACATTTGCTTTAGTTTCTAGCAATATTTATTAACATTCCAGTAATATAATTCTATTCGCTTGTTATTTTTGGAGTTTTTATCTCTAAGGTTTTGATTAGTAATAGTTTTATTTTCAATCATAAATAATAGCTTATAGGGCGTGTTGAACATTCACAAATGTGCACTGCTGATCGCTAAAATAGTTCTAGTCTAAGGGAAAATTGCAGGTAATGCTTATTGCATTGGCTAGATTTTCGCAACGACTAGGGCGATTTTAGCATCAGCCCGCACTACAACAACAGGGACAGAACTATTTTTTGCCGCTTTATTGATAAAAATAGACGCTTAGAACGACTAAACTTACCATTTTTATCTGCAAATCGCCTAAAAAATAGTCTCTGTCAGTGCCATGGTCGAATGTTCAACACGCCCTAGTAAAAGTAGCAATCAAACACGCTGTGGACCGTATAATTAAGAGTATAACTATGATTAGAGTATTAGTAGTAGACGATCACGATCTGGTACGTATGGGTATCAGTCGGATGTTGGCCGATAGTGCTGATATCGAAGTCGTAGGGGAAGCTGATGGCGGCGACATGGCTATCAAACTGGCGCGTGATCTGACCCCTGATGTCATCTTGTTGGATGTCAATATGCCGAATATCGGCGGTCTAGAAGCGACTAAACGTTTGGTACAGCTCGGCATAGGCAGCAAGATTTTAGCAGTAAGCAGCGTCGTCACTCAGCCCTACCCTTCTATGCTGCTAAAAGCAGGCGTCAACGGTTATATCACTAAAGGAACGCCTCTTGATGAGATGATAAGAGCAATCAAAAAGGTACATCAAGGTGGGCGTTACTTCAGTCACGATGTGGCCGAGCAGTTAGCGGAAGTATTACTCTCTGATAAAGCCGGATCGCCTTTTGACTTATTAAGTGATAGAGAAAAGCAAGTAGCGATGATGGTAGTCAACTGTCAAAGCCCACAAGAAATCGCTGATCAGCTCTTTGTGAGTGTCAAAACCATCAATACTTACCGCTACCGTATCTACGAAAAAGTAGGCGTCGATAGCGATGTAAAGTTGACCCACTTAGCCATTCGTCATGGTTTAATACAGCCTTAATGACTAAAGCAAGGTTACACTTTAACTTTGTTTCACTCTGTACTCCCGCTGAGGTGATCTACTATGATGCTATTTTTATTGTACTGCTTCGATGCTTATACTTTATGACCCTATTAGCCAAAACGATGACTGTTATCAACAACTATCGTCAGCAAAACGATACGCTACCCTCCTCACAGCTGCGTCGATTGGGGCTGGTGTATAGCAGTTACCGTGTGGTTATTAATGTGTTTTTTTTGATATTAGCTTATGCGAATGCTAATGCTAATGCTAATGCTGATAATCTGCTTTTGCCTAGTTTATTACAGCAGACCGCGCTGATATTTTACACGCTACTTAGTATCATTCTACTGGGTTTATTTTATGTCGTACAAAAGCGCCCACAGCGCCAACTAAGCTTTGGTTTAGCGGTCGATATCATTATGCTCAGCTTGTTGCTTTATAGCAGTGGCGCGCCAGATTTACAACTGACGATGCTGTATATGGTGGTCGTTGCCGCAAGCTTTATGCTGCTTCCCGGCTCACAGGCGCTAGTCATCACTTTGCTCGCTGTTATATTTGTTATTTATCAACAGTTTTTTTATGCGCTCTCTAGTAGCATCAGCTTAGCAAATCTAGGCGACGCGCTGCTTATGTCGGCAAGCTTTTTGGTTGTTGGTTTTTTAACTTGGACGATATCGCAGCGCTTGCTACACGTCGAAAAAGTCTCCGCGCAGCAAGCGAAAGAAGTGGCCCGGCTCAACGATATCAACCAAGAAGTTATCAGCCAAATGATCAATGGCGTCATAGTCCTAGATCAGCAGCAGGTTGTACTGGCCAATCGCGCGACATATCAGCTATTAGACATCGATGAGACAAACAACGAGCTTGCAGGCTTCCATAAGCAATTAGCGCATCTACACACGCAGTTATTGCAGACTTGTTTGGCGGTACCTGCAGGACAATCAAGGCTGTTTACTTACGAGCTGCCAACGACTATAGAAGCTTCAATCATAGCGCGTTTACGAGTGCAAGTTATCCCGCTAAAAGACTATAGCCGCCTGATCATCTTAGAAGACTTACGCCGTGAACAAGCCAGCGCGCAGCAGCTCAAGCTTGCCTCGCTTGGACAGCTAACCGCTAGTATTGCGCATGAGATTCGTAACCCCTTATCCGCCATATCACAAGCTAGCCAGCTGCTTATGGAAGAGATTGATGCCGATCCTGTCAGTACTGATGACGCGTCAGTTAGGATAGCGGCTAACAGCGTCGATGATAGCAATTTTGAGCTATACAAGATGATATTCTCGCAAACCAAGCGCGTTAACAGAATTATTGAAGATGTGCTAAAGCTCTCCAAACGACAGCCGCCCAATAAACACAGCATTACGCTTGAGAGCTGGATGGTAGAGTTTATCGCTAACCATTTTAGTGGTCATGATGTGTTTTTATCCGGTAAAGTGCAGCCTCTTATTGTCTTTGATACTCATCAATTAGAGCAGATATTGATTAATTTAATCAACAATGGTTTGCGCTATAGTAGCTTATCTCATCCTCATGCTTACGTAGAAGTAGAGATTTATAGTCGGCGTAACGATGTTATAATCGATATTTTAGATAATGGCAAAGGGGTAAAAAGCGCTGACATTGAGCACTTATTTGAGCCGTTTTTTACCACTGATAAAGCCGGTACAGGCTTAGGCTTATATTTATCACAAGCGTTTAGTGAGGCTAATCAGGCGCGTTTAGTCTATGTCCCAGAGCACGAAAAAACCTGCTTTCGCTTGATCATTCCAGCTATTTTGACCGAGCAGGCTATAGCCGAGAGTGTGGACCTCTAAACAGATAAGAGTTCACTGGTGGCCGACTTTAGCTGCCTTTTAACCCATTAATCTATACTAACTGCTTTATACCCATTTTATTCGTTGAACACTGAAAGGTTATTTATGACAGCAACTGCACTGGTCGTCGATGACGAAGTAGATTTGTGCCGCTTAATGCAAATCACCCTGACTAAAATGGGCATCAAAAGCGATGTCGCTTATGATTTAGCGCAGGCAAAAGCTTACTGGCAAGACAATGAATACGATTTTTGTCTCACAGATCTGCAATTACCGGATGGATCAGGTCTTGATCTGGTCAAACTTATCAGCAGCAGCTCTACTGTGCCAGTGGCTGTCATAACCGCACATGGCAGTATGGACTTAGCTATCGAAGCGCTAAAATTAGGCGCATTTGATTTTGTCAATAAGCCTTTGGAGCTACCGCGTTTGCGGCAGTTGGTCGAAAACGCTCTAAAAGTCATTCGTCAAGATGATAGCGTTCAACCAGCAGACGCGAAGACGCCTGAACAGCAATTGCTAGACCAGCGCTTAATTGGCGACACCAAAGTCATGCATACGCTAAAATCGACTATCTTAAAGCTTGCCCGCTCGCAAGCACCGGTATTTTTATCAGGGGCTTCAGGGACAGGTAAAGAAGTCGCCGCTCGGCTCATTCATGACTTAAGTCCTCGACGTGAGGCGCATTTTGTTCCTGTCAACTGCGGCGCTATCCCCTCTGAGCTAATGGAGTCAGAGTTTTTCGGTCATAAAAAAGGCAGCTTTACGGGTGCAGTGGCTGACAAGCAAGGACTGTTTCAACAAGCCAATGGCGGGACGTTGTTTTTGGACGAAATTGCAGACTTATCTTTAGCTATGCAAGTCAAGCTCCTGCGCGCCATTCAAGAAAAAACCGTGCGCGCGATTGGCGATACCAAAGAGGTCGCCGTCGATATTCGCCTATTATCTGCCACTCATAAAGATCTGGCGCAGCTGGTAGCGGCTAACCACTTTAGACAAGACTTATACTACCGTATCAATGTCATTGAGCTAAAGCTACCTGCGCTTAACGAGCGTGCGCATGATATTCCGGCTTTGGCTCAGCATTTCTTAGCTTTGATTCGTGAGGAGTGGCAACTAGAAGGATCACCACAGCTCAGTGATGATGCTATTGGGCGTTTAAAGTTGCATCATTTCGCCGGTAACGTCCGTGAGCTACGTAATTTGTTAGAGCGAGCGATAACGTTAGCGGAGAGTGATATCATCGCAGCCGAGCACTTAGGATTACCGGAGGTTGAGGCGTCATTGTCTGAGCCATCCTATTGTGATCAGTCACAATCTACGACTGATCCGACTAGCCAAACTACGCCTTTATCCAACAGCGTAGTTGCGGCAGAGGATAGTTTACCAACGGATAATCCTCAAAAAGACACGAAAGCGAGTGTATCAGCAGCGATGCAAGAAAGTACCTCTGCTGAATTACCCGAAAAAGGCTTAGAGGCTTATCTACAGCAGCAAGAAAAACAGCTGATTGTCACTGCGCTGCAGCAGACTGGTTGGAATAAAACACAAGCTGCTGAGCTCTTAGGTACCACCTTTCGGTCGTTACGCTATCGCATGAAAAAACTTGGAATTGCTGAAGAGCAAACAGACTCATAACTACGCTAGTTATCAGCATAGTCTAGCCATTAAGAGCTACATACAGCTATATAATCAGCGCTCTAGCTACTTCACCGCTGGCTGGGCAACATGGCCTTTTCTAACCATATGAATTCCTGAGTTTTGTATTTTTGGGCGTAGTACGTCAAGTGCTTGCTGCTCCCATGAGCCTTCACTACCATTCAAAGTCACATCAGGCTGCACCCCAACTTTATCGATTTTTGCACCCTCTGTAGTTAGATAGTGGGCTACCGTTAGCTTGACGGCTTGCTCATCATTTAATGCGATTACCGACTGTACCGAGCCTTTACCGTAGCTTGTCTCCCCGGCGATAGTGGCGCGGTTCTGCGCCTTTAAGCTACTGGCTAACACCTCTGCTGCTGAGGCAGAATACCGGTTTTGTAAAATGACTACCGGCAACGGCGCAAGTAACGCGCTGCCTTTAGTCGCTAAGATACGTGGATCGCCTTGACGGCCTTTAACTTGTACCACATCCGTATCTTTCATAAAAAGGCTGGCGACATCGATTGCCGAGGTCAGCACCCCGCCTGGATTATCTCGTACGTCTAACAGCACTCCAGTGATAGGCGCGTCTAAATCAATCAGACTTTGCACTATTTTTTCGCGCGTTGTTTCTTGAAACGATGGTAGTTTTACAATAGCCACGCCATCTAGCAAACGCGTATCTATCTTCTGTGTACGCGTATGATTACGCTGGAGCGTCACTGCGCGTTTACGTCGTCCGGCTTTTGATACGATGACATCGATTTGTGAGCCGGCAATACCGGTTAATAATTGCTTGATATCATTAGGCGCACGTTCATCATCAAGCTTAAACTCGCCCACTTGGTGTAAATAATCTCCGACAGTCACGCCTTTTTGGTCTGCAGGTGAATCTTTTATCACTTCAGTCACGACCCAATGATCAGCATCCGCTTGATAGTGCGCTTCGATACCGACATCACCCACATCGCCTTGGGTAAAAGCGCGTAAGTTTTCATACGCCTCAGCATCCAAAAACTCTGCATGACTATCAAGCTTGGTCAGCATACCGCTCATAGCATTATTGAATAACACTTCATCATTGACCGGATCTATATACTCGCGGCGCACCAAATCAACGACAGCGACAAAGGTTTTAAGGGTCTCAGGAGAGATGGCTTTGAGCGATACGTTCGCCACTTCACGCGGTACCTCTTCATAGTCATCTTCAATATCGTCTGCTAATGGGCTGCTTGTACTATCGCCAAAGGCATCGATATCATCATTGTCATCACTGTCATCCTCTGGCCAATCTTGGCTTTGATCAGAAGCGCTGGTATCGTCTTCTAAAAAACCATCACTCCGATTATCAGTGCTGCTGTCAATCATTGGCCTGTTATCTTGTAAGCTGATCAGCTGCAGATTAGCAGTAGTATCGGTGTCCTGCTTTTGTTGCTCACCAGCTTTGTCTATCACTTTTATCTGATCATCATTGAGCGCAGCGTGCGCAGGCCCATTCAAGCCGAACACCGCTAATAGACAAGGGCTCAGCATAGCTCGGAGCACTTGCTGCTGACTCACCGGTATTACCAAAAGAAGATTTTTGAGAGCAGATAAAGGCATAGGAAAACTCACCTGAAAAATAAATAATTTTATTATATAACACCATAAGATAGCTTAAGGCTATGATAAAAACCACTTAAAGTCGGCTTGATAACCAATAAACTTTAAAAGTCATAAAAGCAAAAACTATAGAGGACAAAGCTTGCACAGCAAAGCATAAAAAAGGGAAGAATAATCTCTACTCTTCCCTTTTTCTATCTTTGGCAAATGCTGATAAGACCGTTTAAATCGCCGATTATAAGTACGCTTTAGAACTACTTATCGATTTAAGCTTATCGACTTAAGCGTTAGCGATCAGTAAGTTTTCACCAGTCATCTCGCTTGGGACTTCTAGCTCCATCAACGAAAGTATCGTTGGCGCGACATCACTTAATCGGCCACCGCTACGTACTTTGACATCCCTGTCACCAATATAAATCAGTGGCACATGCTCAGTGGTATGCTGAGTATGCACCTGCCCGCTCTCATAGTCTTGCATCTGCTCGCAGTTACCATGATCAGCAGTAATAAGCATATCTCCACCAGCGGCGCGCACCGCTGTCTTAACGCGGCCGATACAGACATCTAATGCCTCTACCGCCTTGACTGCTGCATCAAAGATACCGGTATGCCCTACCATATCGCCATTAGCATAGTTGACGATCAGCACATCATACTGACCAGACTCAATAGCTTCAACGAGCTCATCGGTCACCTCCGGCGCACTCATCTCTGGCTGTAGGTCGTAAGTTGCCACATCTGGTGAAGGCACTAAAATGCGATCTTCTCCAGTAAACTCCTCTTCACGGCCGCCACTGAAGAAAAAGGTCACATGCGCATACTTCTCTGTCTCGGCGATGCGTAGCTGCGTCTTACCTTGGTTTTGTAAGTACTCGCCTAAAGTGTTGCTGAGTGATGTCGGATGATAAGCGATGCTCGTTTTGGGGTTGTCCGCGAGCACGTCTGAGTACTTAGTCAACATAACAAAAGCGGCGAGCTTTGGCTGCTTATGACGCGCAAAACCTGAGAATTCATGATCAGGCAGTACAAAAGCTTGTGCCAATTCACGCGCACGATCAGCACGGAAATTCATAAAAATTACCGCATCGTCATTCTCGACAGTGCATGGGGTTTCGCCATGCTCGATAACGGTAGTTGGACTGACAAACTCGTCAGTCTCGCGCGCTTTATAGGCTGCTTGAATGGCGCCATCCGCCCGCGTTGACATGCGCTCCGCTTTCCCTTCGGTAATCAGCTCGTAAGCTTTTTGTACGCGATCCCAGCGGTTATCACGATCCATAGCATAGTAACGACCGATGATACTGGCTATCTGTACGTTGCCTTCGTAGTGCAAGTTTAGTTTATTTAAATACTCTCGCAAACGATTGATATATTTATCCGCAGATTTAGGCGGCGTGTCACGACCATCTAAGAAGCAATGTACAAAAACGTTTTTGGCACCGTGAACGAGCGCGGAGTGACACATACCCTCAATATGATCTTGATGCGCATGCACACCGCCATCAGAGAGCAGGCCCATAATATGCACATTACCGCCAAGCTCATTAGCCGCTTTTACCGCACCTACTAGCGCTTCATTCTTGTAAAACTCACGACTCTCAAGCTCGCTTGAGATGAGCGTTGAGTCCTGGTAAAGAATACGTCCAGCGCCCAGATTCATATGACCGACTTCAGAGTTACCAAACTGACCCGGCGGCAGTCCAACGTCTTCTCCTGAGCCTGAAATTAATCCGTGCGGATACTGCTGATAAATCTGATCTAAGTTTGGCATATTGGCGGCAGCAATAGCATTATCGTCATTTTCTTCACGATGCCCAAAGCCATCTAATATCATTAATACGTGTGGCGTTTTTTTATTTTGCTGATCGCTGTACTGGGTCTTGTCGTTGATAGACTCTGATGGTTGTTGCTTACTAGCCATAGATTACCGCTCCTCAAATGAATGAAAACCTGTACTGCTTAAATAGTGAGATATTGTCAATCGAATACATGTACGCAACTGGGCTTTATTGATTCAGACAATATAAAGTGGTCTATATTAGCACACATCTTGAAATTGCTGAAAAATCGGCTTTTTATCTTCCTCTCTACTGATATATGGCAACTATTCGTGCAAATAACAAAGGGTATCAATCTGTAAATCAGACTTGCAATACCTAATTTCATTGGTTAAGATAAAACTATTCTGAAGTGTTGGCTAGTAGATGTTTATTCCCTGAGCCGATAATGCTTTACCAGGATGTGCTACCTATTGCTTCATTGTGTATGCCTGCACTGCTTGCAGTGTATCAGGAAACCTGCCGAGGCAATGACACATCCGCCCTGAACTTCACGGTTCATGGGTTACCATCTTACGGCGACACTTTGGTTGTTACATTCGGTTAGGTGTTCTTATTTATAGCGAATACAGTAATATTCAATAAAGAGAGCACCAACCACCAAAAAGCCCCTATCTTATGCAGATAGGGGCTTTTTTTATGGACGTTCAAAATAGGAAATTAAAATTTTTAAAGACCCTACAATCTTAAAGACCACCCAAAGCGATACAAAAACCTAGCACTATAAGAGATTGAGCATTACTGGCTATTCGTCATTAGCCGATTTAGTGATTTTTTTGACATCTTTAGGTACATTTTTGGCCGTGCCATCTACTGTCGTATGCTGCTTAAACACATCGCTGAACGGGTTTTGTTGCTGTTGACCGAATGGATTTTGTTGATTGTTCATGCCGCCAAACGGGTTCTGCCCGCCCATACCGCCAAACGGGTTTTGACCACCCATGCCGCCCATACCACCAGCGCCGCCCATTTGCTTAGCCATCATCTCCATCATCTTCTGCTGATTATTCATAACATAATTATTGGCTTTATCTTTGAGTAGCTTTTGCACTGGCGGCAGGACCACCAATAGCGCTAATACGTCGCTAATGACCCCAGGTATTAATAGTAAGATGCCAGCAACCGCCATCGCGACACTTTTTAGCATAGTAGATTCTTGCGGGCGCATAGCTGGGTTCATCATACCGCCAGCTTTCATCTGCTGCGCCATCGGGTTCAGAGCTACCATGCCTTTACGTATAAGCGAGATACCGATCACTGCGGCAATAATAAACCACATAAATACAAGCCAGCCACTGGTGAACTGGGCAATCAAATACCAAACCAGCATCTCAATAATAAACCAAACAATGGCAATCCCAACTATCTGACCCATGACGTGTCGTCCTTAAAATAAACTTAAAAAATTAAAATGGCTAACATATGATGTATATGGGGATGGCTTGCTATACTATCAAACTTGTAGCGCATTTTTAAGTAAATAGTCATCTGATAAATGACTTTATATTGACCTAGATGCGAAGACAGTAATCACTAGCAAAACAATCAAGATAGTGGAGAGTTATGGCAATTATCATCGGAATCGATCCGGGCTCACGTATGACAGGGTATGGCATCATACGGCAAACAGGCGACAAGCTGAGTTATATAGATGCCGGCACCATTCGCACCGATACCAAAGAGATGCCTGAACGCTTAAAACGTATCTTCAATGGTTTAACTCGCATCACTCAGCATCACCTCAAATACGCTGATGAGCCTATTTATACCGCTATCGAGCAAGTATTTATGGCCGACAACCCAGATTCAGCGCTTAAATTAGGGCAAGCACGCGGCGCCGCTATCGCCGCTATGGTGGCGCTAGATCTAGAAGTATCCGAATATACCGCTCGGCAAATCAAACAAGCAGTCTGCGGCTATGGCGCAGCTGCCAAAGAGCAAGTGCAAGATATGGTATGCCGTATTTTGACCTTAGAGGTGGTGCCGCAGCAAGACGCCGCTGATGGTCTCGCCTGCGCCATTTGTCACGCGCACTCTAGCCACTCAATGAATAAGCTCATTCTCAATAGCGCACTACGAGGCCGCAGCTCCTCTAAGAAAAAGGGTCGCTGGCGTTTAAGCGAAGAGGATTTAGGCAACCTAAATTGACAGTATCAGTTATGTTCTAATAAATAGATCAAAAGCTATAAAAAATTTTGTAATAAAAAAACGCGCTAATATCAGCGCGTTTTTACGATATGGCGGTACAGGTTTGTTAGGTTCTAGTTTAGATAGACCACTACTTATTCAGAGCTATTGTCCACTAACGTACTTTCGATCACTCTATCTAGTACATAAGCGTATTGTGAATCGGCATTATCGACTAATACGGTATCAGTATCTGTCTTGAAGCGCTGCAGACGCAATATCTCATTATGCTGACCATCATGCTGATAACCATCAATGCTGCCTGCAAAGTCCATATATTGCCCTTCGCTGGTCTTTAAGCCTTGATCATCATAAGTGATTGGCCGTACTTGCAAGCACATCTGCGTCTCATTATCCTGACACGGCGCTGATTCCGCTGCCACTTCCCAAAATATAGTCTCGCCATTACTATTGTACTTGGCTTGTAATGTCAGTCTACCTCTCCAAACTAAAGTACTATCATCGCTAGTAACTTGCGTTAACATTGGGGTTTCAGCGTTACTGGCCGTAGCTGATATGCTGATCTGACTCTCCCCTTGCATAAGCTGATTAAGCTTGGTTTCCGCTTTATCAAGCTCGCCACAAGACATTTTGGTGCTCATACTTTCACTAATCGTCAATGTATCACCTGTGAGCGCAAAAGATGCGCCCATCGTGTTGCAGCCAACGCTATAGTTCAAGATATCATTGTTTTGCAAATTAACCAGCAAAGTCACTTGTTCTTTGATAGGCGTAAGCGAGGTAATCGGCTGATCGTTATTATCCGTCGCTGTCGCTAATACCCAGCGGTAATCACTAAGCTTGGTCAATAGCTGATCCTCAGCACTTATTGACTCAGCAGTGCTAACGCTATCATTAGCATCAACCTCTGCTGCCACTTCACGCTCTTCATTAGCCGCCGCATTAGCATCCTCATTATCTGCTGCTGGAGTGTTGTTACTACAAGCACTCAAAGTCATTGCTGCTGCTAGCAAACTGGGCAAAAAAGCCGTTTTTAACGTGGTTCTCACAGCTGGTGGGTTCGTCGTCGTTAGCATAGGCAATCTCTCTTTTAAAACAAGTCTAAATTTTTACAGGTTTACGTTACTTTTTAGGGTTTACGTTACGTGGATACTATTTATAATTATTCATCATACTTATCGCAATAAACGACTATACCAGTATAGACTGAGCCGTTTATTGTTTATATATCTTAGGGCTTATATATCTTATTTAAGAGTCAGACTTAGGCTTTGCCATAACCTTAATGCTAAAACGCTCATGCATGCTGTTATAAAAGCGTGCAAGATTGTCGCCTTGCTCTAAAGGATTGACTTTCAGAGCCTTACCGAAATCAAGACCTAAATACAGTACGATATCAGCAAAAGTGAGATGATCGGTGACTAAATAGTCGCGGCCTTCAAGGGCATTGTCAAAGTAAGGTAAAGCTTTAACAGCGCGAGCAATTGACGGCGCTACAAACTCTGGTACTTGCTCGACCCGCTGAGCTTTAGAAGGGTGGCTATGCTGAAACGCTAGCATATAATTGTACAGTACTTCAAACTCAGCAATACGGCGCATAGCACAGACTTGCGCGCGCTGTACCACATCATTACCCATCACCGAGCGCTCGCCATAAACGCGGTCAAGATATTCGCAGACTGCCTGCGAGTCATTGAGCACAGTGCCATCGCCTAAAGTCAGCACTGGCACAGTTTGCATTGGATTGATATCAGTAAAAGACTCTGAGAACTGCTCATTGCGAGCAAAGTCAATATCCACCACACTCAGATCATTCATATCGTCAACATCGATGCCTTTTGAGGCCAATAGAATAATCGCTTTACGTGGATTGGGTGCCGTGCGCGTAATATATAGCTTTTTCATAGTAACTTCCCTGTAAGTGAATGAGTTTTGGTTGACTGTAAGAGCTTTAGTATGGTTAATTAGCATTACTAATTCGCACTGTTAATTAACCGTACTAAATAATATTTATTTTAGCTTTATAATTATGTAGCGCTGCCTAATGATCAGCCTACTTTGCTTATCATAGCAAACCTGATTAAAACTTTTGCTACGAATAGTAAAAAAGCTCTACAACTTTATGTCATAGAGCTTTTATTGAATACTGGCTATTAAGTTACTTTTTATTAAAACCACATATTAAAGCCACGTATTACAGTAACGTCTTAAAGTAACTTAATTCAAAGCCGCTTATTTGTTTGGCGCTGGAGTGGTACGCAAATAAGGCTTCACTTCAGTATGGCCTTTTGGATAGTTAGCAGCGATATCTTCGTTTTTAACACTCGGTGGAATGATAACGTCATCGCCTTCTTTCCAATCAACAGGCGTGGCTACATTGTACTCATCCGATAATTGCATAGCATCAATGACGCGCACGATCTCATCAAAGTTACGGCCACAGCTGGCTGGATAAGTCAGCGTTAAGCGCACCTTTTTATTTGGATCGATAATAAATACGCTACGGACTGTGGCAGTATCATCAGCGTTGGGGTGAATCATGTCATAAAGATCAGCCACTTTACGATCGGAATCGGCAATGATAGGGAAATTCACGGCAGTGCCTTGAGTTTCTTCAATATCCTTCGCCCAGCCCTTATGATCATCTAAACCGTCTACTGACAAGGCGATTGGCTTGACATTACGTTTTTGAAACTCGCCGCCTAGCGCTGCGGTACGGCCCAGCTCTGTCGTACAAACTGGCGTGTAATCTGAAGGATGCGAGAAAAGCACCACCCAGCTATCACCTGCCCAATCATAAAAATTAATATTGCCTTCGGTTGTGACTGCATCAAAATTTGGAGCGTCGTCACCTAAACGTAAAACTGCCATAATAGTATCCTTGTTATTAGTGTTTGAAATTATTAATGTTTCAGCGTCAGCGCCTACAGGGCTGCCACGCTGTATTGTTATCATAGCTATATAACGTTGTACAACTATATAGCTATATCTAGTAAACAAGCTTCTCTAGCTTACCAAAACAGTTATGAATGTCTTGTGAGATATTGTAATGCGCTTATTCTGTTTAGTGATAAGCAAAAAGCCCACTCCTAGATTACTAGAAATGGGCTCATTTGCAAACTAATATTGATAGTTCATGTTGATAGTTAAGATCAATACCTAAGCTGGCTTATAACTATCACGTAAGCTGACGATTTGATTGAATACTGGCTTATCAGCGCTGTGCTCTTCGCTATCTGAGATGAAGTAACCTTCGCGCTCAAACTGGAAGCGCGTGCCAGCATCCGCGTGCGCAAGCGATGGCTCCACGACCGCATTTAACACCGTCAAAGAATTCGGGTTCAGCGCCTCATGCACATCACTTACGCTACTGGGATCTTCTGCGCTAAATAAAGGCTCATAGAGTCGTACCGTTGCTGGCACACCTTGATCGGCTGAGACCCAATGAATGACGCCTTTGACTTTTCGGCCTTTAGGATTATTGCCTAGTGTCGCCGGGTCAATAGTTGCTTTGAGCTCAACCACGTCGCCATTATCATCGGTAATGTGCTCAGTGACCGCAAGCACATACGTATTACGCAAACGAATTTCAGGTTTTTCTGGGGATAGGCGCTTATAACCCGCCGGCGGCACGATCTCATAATCGCCTTGATCGATATAAAGGGTTTGGGTAAAAGGAATCTCGCGCGCGCCCATCTCGACATTAGGATGCTTGGGCTGAGTCAGCCATAAGGTTTGACTGTCTTCATCAAAGCGCGCGGCGACGCTATCAGCTTTTAAATCTTGCCACTGGCTCACCGCCTCGGTGAAGTTGGTAATCGTGACTTTTAACGGTTTGAGTACTGCCATACCGCGTGCGGTGGTCGTCTCCAAAGATTGGCGAATACTGAACTCGAGCAGGCGCATGTCAGTGACGCCATCGGCTTTGGCGATACCAACGCGAGCACAGAAATCACGTAGCCCCTCTGGCGTATAGCCACGGCGACGCATACCCGCTATTGTTGGCATACGCGGATCATCCCAACCTTCAACGATGCCTTCATCGACGAGCTGCTTAAGCTTACGCTTACTGGTCAAAGTATGATCGACATTTAAGCGGCTAAACTCATACTGATGCGGCGGTATGTCAAAGCCAATCTTCTCGACAATCCAGTTATAAAAGGGACGATGATCCTCAAATTCTAGTGTACAGAGTGAGTGAGTAATACCTTCTATAGCGTCCGACAAAGGATGGGCAAAATCATACATCGGATAGATGCACCATTTATCGCCCGTTTGATGATGCTCTTGATGCATGACCCGATAGATAATAGGATCGCGCATATTCATATTGGCATCAGACATATCGATCTTGGCACGCAGCACGGCTTCGCCATCGGCAAATTTGCCATCTTTCATATCGGCGAAGCGCTGCAAATTATCTTGCACGCTAGCATCGCGCTGCGGCGAGGGCTTGCCAGGCTCGGTAAAAGAGCCACGGTTATCGCGGATTTGCTCAGGGGTTTGCAAATCGACATATGCATCGCCTTGCTCGATCAATTGTACCGCCCACGCATGCAGCTGATCAAAATAGCTCGATGCATGTAGCGCCTCGCCTGCCCACTCAAAGCCTAACCACTGGACGTCCTTTTCTATATTGTCGATATAGTCCTGCTTTTCAGCGGTCGGATTGGTATCGTCATAACGCAAATGACAAAGGCCATCGAACTCTTCAGCCACCCCAAAGTTAAGACAAATAGACTTGACGTGTCCTAAATGCAAATAGCCGTTAGGCTCAGGCGGGAAACGGGTCACGATTTGCTCGTATTTTTGCTCTTTTATATCTTCACGAATAATATTACGAATAAAGTCGTTTTTCGGCTCATCTTTTTTTATATCATTGCTCGCGTTATTACTAGGTTTGGCGCTCATTAATCATTGCTCCTAAGCCACTTATTAGCGGCTTGAATTAAAATAATTATAAAATTAAGAATAAAGGTAGAGTTGCGTTATTCTATCAGCTTTTGCAAACTCATTAACAGCTAGATACATGACATCAGGCAAAAAAGCCGTTAGACTGACCTCTAAATTAACACTGCCTCTTATGAGCGAAAAGGAATATCTATGCATGCTATCAAAACATTCGGGTTTGCCAGCTTATTTGCCCCTTTGTTTATATTAGGTTGTGCCAGCACCAATACTAACAACACAATGGTTTCAGACACTCAGCCCAATTCACTTTCCAACACCAACAATCAGGAGACAACCATGAGCGATATGCCAGTAGTACAGTTAGAGACGTCAATGGGTGATATCACTATTGAACTCAATGAAGAGAAAGCACCAAAAACCGTAGAAAACTTCTTAAACTACGTCAACTCAGGTCATTATGAAGGCACTATCTTTCACCGCGTTATTGATGGCTTTATGATTCAAGGCGGCGGCATGGACGCCCAAATGAATGAGAAAAAAACCAACGCACCAATCGAAAACGAAGCGGATAATGGCCTTAAGAACGATAAAGGCACTATCGCTATGGCGCGCACTCAAGACCCGCATTCAGCCACTAGCCAATTCTTTATCAATGTCAAAGACAACGACTTCTTGAACCACTCGGGCAAAAACATGCAAGGTTGGGGTTACACGGTATTTGGTAAAGTCACCGACGGTATGGATGTGATTGAAAAAATGCGCAGCGTTGCAACAGGCCGTTTTGGTATGCATGCTGATGTGCCAAACGAGCCTATCACTATCAACTCTGCTAAAGTCGTTTCTCAATAAGCAAACGCTAGCTGAGAAAGATAGCTGTAGTAATATCAGTATAAAAACGATCCAGCGGAACTGGAATTAATTTTGCGCAACATCGAAACAGCGTAGGCACAGCACGCTAGGAAAATTTATACCAGTTCCGCGCTAAAATATAATGTATCTGTTTTATTTAAAATAAACTAGGGCGTGTTGAACATTCGCAAATAGGCACTGCTGATCGCTAAAATTGTTCCAGACAAGGCACAAAGCGACGAT
>NZ_JBEOPC010000043.1:0-18450 GCF_040309765.1 Psychrobacter sp. TB20-MNA-CIBAN-0197 | reverse complement strand
ATTGAATAAGTCATTGTTTATTTCATTAATTAAGATTGTTATAAATATTGTATCGGTTTTATTTGGATTAGACTATACTAGAATAGATGCCGCCGCCATGGTAAAGGAGGCATAATTGGACATCACCAACACTGACAATCATTTTGAAATATACACCACCGATGATAGGCAAACGCAGATTGAGATTCGCCTAGAGCAAGAGACGCTGTGGCTGTCGCAAGCGCAAATGGCAACCTTCTTTGTAAATGTTTTTTAGATGCCATAGGACTACATCTAAAAAACATTTACAAAGAAGGCGAATTAGATCAAACAGCAACTACCGAGGAATCCTCGGTAGTTCGCCAAGAAGGGTCGCGCCAAGTACGCCGTAAGATTCGTTTTTATGGTACTCATAGGTGAGCCGACCTTAATGGATGTGGCCACCAGTCATAAAGGCATGGCAACGATGGGTTAACCGCGGCTTAGCACGATTGTATTGGCTTTCTTTTATGATTTGTATCACCGTATAGAAAGACAGACACTATCCTTAATATCTGTCTTTCTGTACGGTGATTGTTTATGTGGAGCAAGACAGTATTCTATTGAGCAGTGCTAGATAGAATATCTTTAAATTCTAATAGCTAACAACTTAATCAAATAAGAGTTTATTTATGCTGTGATAGTTACATCGTGGGTTCCATAAATAAATTACTCGAGATTGCTTATTTAACATAATATACATTATGCGAAAATAGACCAACGGCTTTTGCTTATTACAGTAAAAGCTGTTTACATAGTATTTGCTATGCTTCTTTAGCTTTTATACTTAGCCTTTATAATTATAATTAGCTTATGTATGCTGAATTTATCATTAGGCCATTTAATAAAATCGCCATTATTATAAATAATTATTGCTTGCGGTAATTTTTACTTCGTTAAGGATATTTTTATGACCAAACGCTCTTATACTTTGCAATCTTTACAATGCATCGCTGCAGCTGCGCCCTTGATCCTTGTTGGTTGTCAGCCTGCCATTCATTCGCAAAACAGCGCCGCGCAACGTAACTCAGCTATTAGCACTCTTGTGATTGAAGACCAAAGATCTACGTCAGCTTCGGCGCAGACACTTGAACAACAGGCTCTACGTATTCAACAAGCTTTGGCTAATGGCGACTACGCTAGCATTACTAATGATATTCATCCGATACACGGCGTACGCTTCTCAATGTATGCTTATGTGCGCCCAGAATCTGATAAGGCCTTTAGCCGAGCCCAGTTTGCTCAGTATCTGCAAGAGTCCGATATTCGCTTCACTTGGGGCAAAAAAGACGGTACTGGTGATTTATTCATCACACCACTGCCGACATACTTGGACACTTGGGTGGATGGCAAAAAATTCAATGATATGAATATCAGCGTCAATAAAATTACCAATAATGGCAATTCAATCAATAATTTAAAAGACATATACCAAAACTCAGACGTTGTAGAGTTTTATTATAAAGGCACTGCAGAATACGCTGGTATGGACTGGCGTGTACTGCGATTGGTGTTTGATGAGTATAAAGGCAGGCGCTATTTAGTTGCTATTATCTCTGATCAGTGGACGGTTTAATGTATTAGGGACACGCCCTAGTCCAAGTCGACTGGAAACCGTCAATAAAAGGGCAATACCCTGCCCTTTATGTCTGTTAACAGCTTCTAGCTAATATTATATATTCATATTTTATTATATACTATAGTGGCGTCTGCCGAAAAAACTTCACCATAATGTCGTAAATATCAGGATAAGCGTCTACGAGCTTTTGCGGCGTCTCAAAAAACACTTCACTGAGTACAGCTAAGAATTCTGCCGGATTGGTTGCGCCATAACGATCGAGTCCTGATTTGCGATGGGTTTGAAAATCCTCAAAATCACGGCTCATAATCTTGGTCCAGCGTTCAGGATCCATGTCTGGCTGCATCGGCGGAAAGCCATTAGCACGGCCATTTAGCATATCTAGCTTATGCACAAACTCGTGAATAACGACGTTATGACCGTCACGCTCGCCTGAGTGCTTAGCATCTTTCCATGACAGAATAACAGGCCCGCGCTGCCACGCTTCACCGCTACGGTGCTGTTGACCTTCGTGGACGATGCCGTATTCGTCAACGCTTTTAGCTTCGCTTTTGTAAGACCCTGAATAAATGATAATTGACGACCAGCCTTTATACCACTCAAGACCAAGATATAAGATCGGCAGGCAGGCTTGTAGCGCAATAGACTGTCTGACTTTATCGGTAACCTCGAACCCTTGTGCGCCGGTAATAGATTTATCCGCCAAAAACAGCGTTGCTAACTCAAACAACTCGTTCATCTCATCATCGGTAAGACGGTCTAGTATGGGGATACGTCCGGCCGCTTGCTGCCAGTCAGCGACTGTAAACTCGCTATTATCTAAAATACGCTGATCACGCCATTCTTTTATCATCTCAAACATGGTTGTTATATCCTTACCTCATCGCTAATAGAGAAGTCTAAGAGTGTACTCCTGATGACATTCCTGCTTCTTTTTGTTCAATACAGTTAGAGAAATGCTGGGCTAGAACTAATGAGGATAGCCAAACACTAACATCCATTAATGCTGCCTGTAGCCTTCGATAAGTTAAACCGTTAAAAAAGGCGCGGTTCGACTCACCTTCGACTCAGCCACTTTTTTTGGCGTACCTTGGGCGACAATCTGCCCGCCTGCATCTCCAGCTCCCGGACCCATATCGATAATCCAGTCGCTATTACTTGCCACTTGCATATCGTGCTCCACCATAATGACCGTATTGCCTGCGTCAACCAGCCCATTTAGCTGCGCCATGAGCATAGAGACGTCAGCAGGATGAAGGCCTGTGGTCGGCTCATCAAGGATATAAAGCGTATCGCCGCGCTGAGTACGTTGCAGCTCAGTGGCAAGCTTAATACGCTGCGCCTCCCCGCCTGATAGCTCGGTGGCGGGCTGACCCAAACGCAAATAGCCCAGGCCAACTTGCAGTAGAGCATCTAGGGCGCGCAGGATAGGCGCTTCCTCGGCAAAAAACTCATAAGCTGCTTCAACCGTTAGATTTAGCACCTCCGCGATGTTTTTATCGCGATAAGTGACCTCCAGCGTCTCATCATTATAGCGCTGTCCATGACAAACTTGACAGGGCGCATAGACACTCGGCAAAAATAGCAACTCAACGCTGACAAACCCCAGTCCTTCACAATTTGGGCAACGACCCTTTGACGTATTAAATGAGAAGCGGCCTGCATCATAACCGCGCGCTTTTGCTTGCTTAGTTGCGGCAAATAATTTACGCACATAATCAAAGAGTCCGGTATAAGTGGCAAGGTTTGAGCGCGGTGTCCGGCCAATGGCTTTTTGGTTAATATTCACAAGCCGGCTCACTTTATCCATGCCAGATACGATACGCCCGCCGGTTGGCGCTTCAAACTCTTGCTCTAGCAAACCTGCCTCATCAGTTGGTGTCTCAGTCACCATCTCTTTCCCTAATGCTTCATTGACTAGCTCAACTAGTGCCTGACTGACCAAACTTGACTTGCCTGATCCAGATACGCCAGTAACACTAGTGAGGACCCCGAGCGGAAACTCGGCGCTTAATCCTTGTATATTATTGCGTTCTATATCAGCAAGCTCAAGCCAAGCGCTCGGCTCTCTAAGGACTTGTTTGTTTGCGCCGTCTTTATTAGTAAACAGATAGCGCGCTGTCGACGATTCTTTAATATCCTCCAGACCTTCCACAGGCCCACTGTAAACAATTTCGCCTCCATGCACGCCAGCCTTAGGCCCGACATCAACCACCCAATCGGCATGCCGAATGACGCTCACATCATGCTCAACCACAAACACTGAATTGCCAGCGTCTATCAGCTCATCCAGAGCACCGAGCAGGGCTTGTGTGTCAGCAGGATGCAAGCCAGCGGAGGGCTCATCAAGCACATAGACGACGCCAAACAGTTGCGAGCGTATTTGCGTGGCTAATCTAAGACGCTGCAACTCCCCTGGCGACAAGGTCGGCGTGGTACGTTCAAGCGACAAGTAACCCAAGCCTAGCCGGGTTAACGCCTCAACGCGCGCGAGGATATCGCTAGTAATACGCTGTGCGACGATGGCTTTTTCGCGGTTGGGAGTATCATCTTTGATTTTTGTATGCGCTGTTTTTTGCAGCGCGAGCGCCAGATCGGTTAAGGTAAGCTGTGACAGCTCGCCAATATCAAGACCTGCGAATTTGACTGCTAGCGATTCTTTTTTGAGCTTTTTTCCGTGGCATTCTGGGCATACAGAGATTTGCATAAACTGCGAGACGCGTTTTTTGACTCGCGGGCTTTGAGTGGTGGTAAATGATTGCAAAATAAAGTTTTTGGCGCTGATATAGGTGCCCATATAGTTGGGCTTTTCTCCTTTGTCGATCGCAGCACGCGTTTGCTCAAGGCTATATTCAGGATAGACGGGCACCGTTGGCGTCTCATCAGTATATAAGATCCAGTCGCGAGACTCTTTGGGCAGCTGGTTCCAAGGGGTGTCAATATCATAGCCAAGCGTAGTCAATATACGGCTCAGGTTTTGGCCTTGCCAAGCGCCCGGCCATGAAGCAATGGCGCGCTCACGAATGGACTTGGTCGAATCGGGCACCATCATATCCTCAGTCACATCAAACACTCGGCCAATACCTGAACATACCCGGCAAGCACCCTCTGGCGTATTGGGCGAGAACGCATCGGCATAGAGCATCTCTTGATCGGCCGGATAATCCCCTGCCCGCGAATACAGCATCCGTAGCGCGTTAGAGATGGTGGTGACGCTTGCCACCGATGAGCGCACTGAAGGCGTTCCGCGCTGCTGCTGCAAAGCGACCGCTGGTGGCAAGCCTTCTATCGCATCGACATCAGGCTCCTCCACTTGGTCAATCAGACGGCGAGCATAAGGCGCTACCGAATCTAAATAGCGCCGCTGCGACTCAGCAAACAAAGTACCAAACGCCAGTGACGACTTCCCTGAGCCTGATATCCCGGTAAAAACCACTAGCGCATCACGTGGCAGATCAACGTCGACGTTTTTGAGGTTATGAACGCGCGCGCCTCGGACTTGCACGTGATTGTTTGATTGGCTTGTTTGTTGATTAGGAGCGCTATAAAGGTCGCGCGAGGTTGTGCTATTGTGCTTAGCCATACCGCAGTCTTTCCTCTTAAATCGTTATTATTATAATATTTGATTGGCTAGAGGTTAACACACCTTGATTGTCGGCTATGGCTAGGCTTACGTATTCATAGCATAAAAAGACAAATCGATAACTAACAACAGCTAAATGATTTAAACTGCGCTTTTAATTGGTACTTTTAACTTGTACTAGGGTCTGGATAGATTTGCTGCCAAGTAATCGACTAATAGCCTGATTTTCGATGATAAATGACGATTATGCGGATAGACGGCCCAGATATCTTCTTTAGGTTCTCGGTATTTATCGAGCAGACTGACTAGCGCGCCACTTGCTAGGTATTTTTGCACATAATAATCAGGAAGCTGGACCATACCTAGGCCTTTCAAAGCTGCATCCACTAAGCTGTAGCCACTGTTATAGCGCACCGGACCACTGACTTGCACCTTTTTTTCTTTCCCAGCGCTTTTAAAACGCCAATAATCTAGCGTTCCAAGTAAACAATGATGCTGACTAAGGTCGGCTAGTTGCTGCGGCGCGCCATACTTATCTAAATAAGCAGGCGATGCGCAGACAAAACTAGTGCGGCTGCTTAGTTTCTTGGCCATCAAAGTTGAGTCATGCAAGTGTCCAATGCGTATCGCTAAGTCATAACTGCCTTCGATTAAATCGATGGTTTGATTGCTCAAAAAAGCCGTGACCTCAATATCCCGATATTGCAGCATAAAATCATTCACAAGCGGTAAGAGTTGTTGCTCGCCATAAGTGACAGGAGCAGTTAGTTTTATCTTACCCTGAGGTTTAGACTGCAAGTTACTGACTGCCTGTTCCGCGGCATTCAACTCATCTAGCACCACTCGGCAGCGCTCATAAAATACCCGGCCCTCCTCTGTCAATGATACCCTACGAGTGGTACGATAGAGAAGCTTGGTGTTCAAACGCGCCTCCAAAGCACTCACTTGCCGGCTGACTTGCGCGGTGGAAATTCCTAGCCTTTTGGCCGCTTTAGTAAAGCTTTCGTACTCGGCAACATAAACAAACTCATTAACGCCTTCCCACTGCATGATTATTACCACCTTGTAAAAGACTTTTTCAATTTTACTATATTATCATTACTTTAGAAATAATATAAAATAGTCACCATCATCCTAAACACTCGTTACAATTAAAAATAAGGAAGCGAAGCTATGTCAAAACAAGCCAATACTACCGATGAATTTATTAAATCCAAAGCCGCTGTCGCTTGGGGCCCAAAACAGCCACTTTCTATTGAAGAAGTAGATGTAATGCTGCCGCGTAAAGGTGAGGTGCTAGTAAAGATTCTAGCCAGCGGCGTTTGTCATACTGATGCCTTCACTTTATCCGGTGAAGACCCAGAGGGCGTATTTCCCGCTATCTTAGGCCATGAAGGCGGCGGTATCGTTGAGCAAGTCGGCGAAGGTGTAACTAGCGTTGCCGTTGGCGACCACGTGATACCTCTATACACTGCTGAGTGCGGCGTCTGTAAAATGTGCCGCTCGGGAAAAACCAACCTGTGCTCGGCAGTACGTGAAACTCAAGGTAAAGGCTTAATGCCAGATGGCACCACGCGCTTTTATAAAGATGGCGAGCCTATTTATCACTATATGGGCTGCTCCACTTTCTCTGAGTACACCGTTCTACCTGAGATCTCTTTAGCCAAAGTCGATGAAGAGGCCCCTCTAGAAAAGGTCTGCTTACTGGGCTGCGGCGTGACTACCGGCATGGGCGCAGTTATGAATACTGCTAAAGTAGAAGAAGGCTCTACTGTTGCTATTTTTGGTCTTGGTGGTATCGGCCTTGCTGCCATCATCGGCGCAAAAATGGCCAAAGCCAGCCGCATCATCGCTATCGATATCAACGAAGATAAATTCGAGTTGGCCAAAAAACTCGGCGCAACCGATTGTATTAACTCCAAAGACTACGACAAGCCTATCCAAGACGTTATCGTCGAGATGACTGATGGCGGCGTCGATTATTCGTTTGAATGTATCGGTAACGTCGATGTCATGCGCTCAGCGCTCGAGTGCTGTCATAAAGGTTGGGGCGAATCGGTGATTATCGGTGTCGCTGGCGCAGGACAAGAGATCTCCACCCGTCCATTCCAGCTTGTCACAGGCCGCGTTTGGAAAGGTTCGGCATTTGGCGGTGTCAAAGGCCGCAGTGAACTACCCGGCTACGTTGAGAGTTACTTACAAGGCGATATTCCTTTAGAGGACTTCATTACCCATACGATGCCTATCGAGGACATTAATGAAGCGTTTGACCTTATGCATAAAGGAGAAAGCATTCGCTCAGTGGTTCATTTTGAATAATAATAGCTGAAGGTTATCGTTATTCTCAAAGCTGATAATTTATTCGCTTAAAAAAAGCAGCATAAACTCGTTTTATGCTGCTTTTTTAGTACCAAACAAGTTATTCTTAACCGCTACTATCCCACTACCAAACGCATCATCTGTGTACTGATATAACCGCCAAAGGTACCAACCGCATACCCTAAAATACCCAAAAACACACCAACTGGTGCCAAGGAGGGATGAAAAGCGGTGGCGACAATAGGCGCTGATGACGCGCCGCCGGTATTGGCATTTGAGCCAACCGCTAAAAAGAAAAACGGCGCGCGAATGAGTCTTGCGACAATAAAGATGATAGCCACATGAATACTCATCCACACCAGGCCAATCAAGAGTAAGCGCCACTGCGAGACGATGCCGGCAAGATTGATCTGCATACCGATAGCGGCAATAAGTACAAAGATAAATACCGTACCGATTTTGGAGGCGCCGACATGATCCAGACGACGGATTTTGGTAAAGGAGAAGACAACCCCGATTAAGGTAATAATCACCACCATCCAAAAAAAGCTACTGGCAAAGCTATACTGCACCGCCCAGCTATAGGGCGCAAAGAAACCTGCAATCTGTTCTCCGACAAAATGCGCTACCCCAACCATGGCAAAGCACAGCCCAAACATCACCATTAAATCATTCAAAGTGGCCGGACGCGCGTGATTGCGCTCGTAGCTCTCGACAGCTTTGATGACTTTTTCTATGCTGCTGTTATCTGCTTTTAACAGGCGATCTACCTTATCGCTATGCTTGGCTAACACTAAAATTGCTAATAACCATAATGATGCATTAGTAGTATCCACCAAGATCATCATGCCGAATAAATCATCGCTAACCCCGAACAACTCCTTCATCGCTGCCTGATTGGCCGCGCCGCCGATCCAGCTTCCTGCGACCGCCGAAAACCCGCGCCACAAGGTGTCATCTGTGAACATCTCAGGTGACACCCATTTTGCTAACCCTAAACTGACAGGCCCGCTAACAATAATAGCTAAGCTTGCAGCAAAAAACATGGCAATCGCCTTCCAGCCTAGTCCCAATATCTTGGGCACATCCATCGACAGCGTCATCAGGAGTAAGCTTGCTGGCAACAGATAAGTGGCGGTAAAACCATAAATCTGCGAGCCGATACCATCAGCAAACACGCCTAAGCTATTGAGCGTCGCCGGTATAAAGCAGCACAGCACGATACCTGGCAGCACGGCATAAAAGCGCCGCCAAAATTTGCCCGGCAGCCCTTGAGTATAAAATACCAAACCAATAATTGCCATGATAATGCCAAAAGCTAACGGTAAGCTGTCTATCTTTAAGTCAGAAATAGCGAGCATCTAATGGCTCCAAGCAGGATCAATTTAGAGGAAGTGAATAAGCATTGCAGTATAGAGAAGCACGAAAATGAGCGCAAGGTCGTCTCATAAGAGCGCCCTATTTTTATTGACCTACAAAAAAGCCAGATACTAGCTATTCACTAGATATCTGGCTTTTTACACTATTCGTAAACCTCAATAGAGGTTTAGCTCAACAGACCAAATGATGGTTTGTTACGAGTTGCCACCACGGTTGCCGCGATTGCCACTTGGACGACCATTACCGCTTGAGCGATTGGCTGGACGGCCTTGGCTACCGCTTGGGCGACCACGTCCGGTTGCTGCGCGATCACCACGCGGGGCACTCGTGCCATCGCCGCGATTAGGGCCACTGCGCTTGCCTTGATAAGGCTTGCCGCCGAAACGGTCTTTTGGCTTACCAGATGAGTCACGTGACTTGCCTGCGCCTTGGCCTTGATAACCGCTGTCGTTGCTAGCGCGTTGACCACCGCCGTTAGACTTACCGGCATAGCCACCTGAACGTCCGCGTCCTTGACCACTACCATTTGAGCGACCACGCCCGCGGCCGCGACCTTTAGGTTTATTCGCACTTGGTACGTAAGTTTTCTTTGGCTCAAGCCCTTCAATAACTTCTACTTCCATCTTACGATCAAGATAGCGATTAATAGCTGCTAGCTGTGGACGATCATCCATGCTACATAAGCTGATTGCAACACCGGTACGACCAGCACGGCCACAGCGACCAATACGGTGGACATAGTCTTCTGTCTGACGCGGTAGATCATAATTGATGACATGCGAGATTGCAGGTACGTCGAGACCACGAGCAGCGACGTCAGTTGCGACTAGTATTTTGCATTTGCCATTACGCAAGTCTTGTACGATACGGTTACGCTTGCTTTGCGGCAGATCGCCGTGCAAGAAGCTGGCTTTATGGCCGTCTTCTTTAAGCTGGCTGGCAAGCTTTTCAGTACTACGTTTGGTTGCCGCAAAGATAATGATTTGGTCCATCTCTGGTTGACAAACGACTTTGTCTAAGATTTTATTCTTATGATTAAAGTCATCACAGTAATAGACTTTTTCATCGATATGAGCCGATTCTACTTTAATAGACACGCGCTCTGGGTTTTTCGTGAAGCTTGCAGCGATCTTACCAACTGGGCCATCCCAAGTGGCTGAACACATCACCGTCTGACGGTCGGTTGGTGCCGCTTTTAGGATATCGTTGATATCATCAGCAAAACCCATATCAAGCATACGGTCGGCTTCATCTAGCACGAGCACTTCTAAGTGTGATAAATCAACACGGCCTGCTTTAATATGATCGAGCAGACGACCTGGGGTTGCGACAATCACTTGTACGCCTTTTTTAAGCGCGCGAATCTGACCGTTATACGGCGCGCCGCCGACTAGCGGTACACAAAATAGACCGCGCATATCGTGCGAATACGTACGCACGCTATCATGAACCTGCTGAGCAAGCTCGCGCGTAGGCGTTAGGATAAGGGCTTTAGTGTGTTTGTCAAAGCTTGTGGCGCGGCTTAAGCGATCTAGCAGTGGAATAACGAAAGCTGCTGTTTTACCACTACCAGTCTGCGCTGATAGTAATAAGTCACGACCCGCTAACGCAAAAGGAATAGCCTGCGCTTGGATAGGTGTCGGGTTTGTATAGCCACTGCGATCAAGCGAGGTTAAGATAGGCTTGGCAATGTTAAGATCAGCAAAGCTGATTTGGTTTTCCTCAGTAGTCTCAGACGCGTCAGTAGTAGCGGCTTGAGCCTGTTCTGCTGCTGTGTTGGTTGTTTGAGTGTCGTTGTTTTCGATGATGCCGTTTTGGGCGGCGATAGTAGATAAGATGTCAGTCATGAGTATCCTTGGTAGTTGAGCCGCTGCAAATTCAGCGTGCTTGATGCCTACCACTGATAACCGTTCATCAAACAGCCTATTTACCAATCAAAATGGTAAAGTATCTGCATGATGTCTGACGTATTTTGGTGGTAGTGCCGAGTGTCTTATCTTCGTTTGTTACTCTAACTTCATCATTACTTTGTCCAAAGTAGATAAAGGCAAGTAACACCCAATTTAAGCCAATCTTTAGGCTAGTAGATAAGATATGAGTCAAAAATAGCGCTATCAATAAAAGCTATTTAAGTACACAAAATCATCGGCAACAATTACTCATAGCCATCCTAGGCTCAAAATCGCAGGCGATGTTATCAATCTCATAATACACGTAGTCGAAGCTAACGTGGCGACGTAGTATATCACAGCTTATTTATTATCCCTATCTATTTTTTTATATTCATAACCATAGTGCATTCACCAGTAATACTAAGGGTTAGCAAACAAAATGCTAAGCGCTAGAGGCCAACTCGGTACTAAATAACAGTACTAAGCAGTACTGATTATCAGTGCTAAGCTGAATATGGATGATAAGCGCTCATACTATAAAAATACTACCAAGCTTAACGTTTAACATCCGAGACATAAGTTGGCAAATCCCAAGCGCCGCCAGACTCTACCATACGGCAAAGACCTGTGGTGCTCTCGTAGCTTTTCTCAAAACGACGACCCGTCCAGACCCAGTCTGTCTTTTCTAAGCAATCTCCAAGGCTGCGGCCTTTTTGGATAGCGCTTATTTTGCCACTGTCATAGCTAGTAGCACTATTAGTGACCAATTTGGGGTTATAAGGCGCGCTGTCATTCATTACCCACATACCATGGCCAACATTATAAGCATCGACCCAGCATTTATGCTGAGCGAGTAGCTGATTGCCATTTAGGCGCTTCACACGCCAGCCGGAATCATCGCTTAAGCTTGGACAATCGCGCTTTGCATCTGCTAGGGTATTTTTCATTATAGCTGTAAGGTCTGAGGCGTCTATTCTAAAGCTCTTTTTTTTGGCCATTCTTGTTGCTGGTGGCACTAAGCGTAATTGCGGGGCAGGTTTGGCAGCTAACACTTGACTGTCAGACTTACTCCCTTTCTTCACTAACGCCCCACTCGTTCCAACTCGCCCTTGCGCTTCATCTGCCTTTAGCATGACTGCCATTGCACCATCACCGGACAGCTCCCAGCGTGTATTACGAAGCACAAATTCGATCTTGCTCTCTTTGGTCAGGGCCTCTAGCAGGGCGCTCACTTGCCCAGGGGTTAAGACGGCGTCATTAGTAGTGCTAGAGTATGGCTGCGCCTCACCATAGTCTTTACCATCTATAATAAGCGAGATACGGTGACGGTTACCTAGTTGCAGCAAGGATTTGGCTGAGCCCTCTTTAGCCCCGCCAAGCTTTACTCTGCCATCAACCTTTGCCGCCTCGCCAGCGCGGCGAACCAATAACACAGAGACTGGCATCTTAATGTTATTCTGACTTTGATATCCTGCTAGCCGGCAGGTTCGAGTATTGTCACAAGCGACTTGCCAATCTTCTGAGTCAAGCGCTACCGGCGTGGCCGTATTACCCATAGTGCTAGCAGCCATAGCACTAATGGCGAATAAGCCTAATGATAAATACTTTTTGAGGTACTCCCTGGGAGTATAAGACGCAATAGCCAGAGCTACGCTCGTAGGATGAACGCGCCGCTGCTTATTATCTAGGCAATTTTTTTTATTATTAGTATATTTCATAAGGGATACTCTTAAACTTATAAGACATCAGTGCAAATTTTTAACATGGGCAAGCTACTATCTTAAACGCTTAATGTTACCGTTTGTTATTCTAATATATCATTGTGTAATAGATAAAAGGGATATAAATTCTATTAAAAGGGATATAAATTCTATTAAATCGTCTTAAAATCATTATTTAATCTCTATAACCCCTCATTACCGTAGGCTATTGATGCCTAACGATGGCTAGTCTTGCTCACTCCTTAGGTGTTTGTTCTGGCTTATTGGCTAAGCCCATAAAAAAGCCGATAACTTAAGCTATCGGCCCTTTATTTTAATAAATGGTTTAATTTTAAGGCTTTATCGCAGATTAGATAGTTAGGAATGAATAGATTGTAGCGGAAGATCAACCGCTCTTTTTACTGCCGGGCGCTGCGCTATGGTTCTAGCCCAGCGCTGCAAATGCTGATAGCTATCAACCTGTAAAAATTCAGCCGAGCCTTCATAGAGATCGCCGAGCACAAGTTGGCCGTACCAAGCCCAAATAATCATATCAGCAATATTGTAACTTTGTTCACCATTACCGCACATATAATCACGGTCTTGTAAGTGAATATCTAACACATCGAGCTGACGTTTGGTCTCCATTGTAAAGCGATTAATCGGATATTCCATCGGTTCAGGGGCATACGCATAAAAATGACCGAAGCCGCCGCCTACATACGGTGCGCTGCCCATCTGCCACATCACCCAGGACAGACACTCAGTCCGCGCTCGGCCCTGCTCTAGTGGTACAAACTTACCGAACTTCTCTGCCAAATATAGTAAAATCGCGCCTGACTCAAAGATATGAATAGGCTCATCATCTTCTACTGCTGAATAATCTACTAAGGCTGGAATTTTAGAATTGGGATTAATATCGACAAAGCCTGAGCCGAATTGATCATTTTCAGAGATATCGATCTTATAGGCGTCATATTCTGCGCCTTTTACCCCAAGCTCGCGCAGCTCCTCTAGTAAGATATTGACCTTGACACCATTTGGCGTGTTCAATGAGTAGAGTTGTAGCGGCGCATCCCCTACTGGTAATGTTTGCTCGTGGCGCGCGCCTGCGGTGGGACGATTGGTGTTGGCAAACTTACCGCCGTTTTCTTTATCATTCGTCCAAACTTTTGCGGGTTTATAGGGGTTATCATTATTATCACTCATAAGCGTTATCCTGTTTTATTATAAACTTTGCTTCATAAAATTATAGTCAATCAATATTAAAAGTGGTACAAGGCAGACGAGTGCAAGTACTACAGTAGTAGGCTAAACGAGTCTAACGCTGTAACACTTTAATAGTGGTTCGACTATATCAAAGCTGCTACCAGCTTTAAATTTTAACATTCATTTCAGTTTTGAGAATCCACTATAGCGGATAGCTCTCTAGCTAGAAAAGAGCTTTAATGTAGCGATTATTAAGCAAGTTATGTCATTTAACCTGATTAATATCCGTACGTATCGTTATCAGCGTGACTGTAACTACACTTTGAGACTGAGCTTTGGCCGCTAACCGTTACTTTCTCCTTCTTTAACTACTGCCTGATTGTCCCTATACTACGCGCAAACCTCAAACTATAATTTAATACTTCATAAATTTAACACTTTATAAAGTAAGCGATGGTGATGTCTACATGGTAACGCTAACCCCAGCGCAAGATAAATTCCTACCTTATGTGTTAGCCGTAGCGCTGTTTATGCAGATCCTTGATGCGACGATTCTTAACACATCGCTGCCGCAGATGGCTGAGGCTCTAGGAGAGTCGCCACTCAAAATGCAGTGGGCGGTGATCAGTTATGCGCTAACCTTAGCGATCTTTATTCCGATTAGTGGTTTTTTGGCGGATAAGTACGGCACGCGTAAGGTATTTTTATCCGCTATTATTATCTTCTCTGTCGGGTCGCTGATGTGTGCCGCTTCGCCGACGCTCGATATTTTGATTGGCTCGCGTGTTATACAAGGGATTGGCGGGGCGATGATGACGCCAGTTGCACGGCTGATCTTAGTCAAGTCTTATCCGCGCAATAAGCTTTTAACGGTGATGAACTTTGCGGTGATTCCGGCGCTGATTGCCCCATTAGTAGGCCCAGTGCTCGGCGGCTATATCGTACAATACTTCAGTTGGCATTGGATATTTTTAATCAATATTCCTATGGGTATCCTAGGCTACGTTATGGGCAAAAAACTGGTGCCTGACTTATTTGAAGATGCCAAGCATTTAGATTGGGCAGGCTTTGCTTTATTTGCCGCTGCAGCTTGCGGCTTTACCTTAGCTGTAGAGTTTGGCTCACAAACTGGTCGCGGCTTATATGGACTGATACTCGCGCTGATTGCTTCAGTATTGATAGGCGCTTATGTTTGGCATGCTAAGCGCCGGCAAGCACCGCTATTTCCCTTGAGTTTGTTTAGCATTCGCACCTTTCGAATCGGCATTGTTGGTAATTTATTTACTCGCTTAGGAATTAGTGCGGTGCCTTTTTTGTTGCCGCTGCTGCTGCAAGTGGTGTTTAAATACTCACCTTCTCAGGCGGGTTGGTTACTTGCGCCTATAGCCATTGGCGCTATGGGTATCAAGCCTTGGGTCAGTAAAATCATCCAGCGCTACAGCTACCGTAAGGTATTAGTGGTGAACACGATTTTATTAGGTATTTTGATTATTATTCTAGCGCAGTTCAACGATCCGTCTTATTGGATATGGTATATCCCTATTTTGATCATTATGGGTGCTTGTAACTCCATGCAGTTTAGCGCTATGAACACTCTTACAATAGGTGACTTGGAAGGCACACAGACCAGTAGCGGCAATAGTTTAATGGCGGTTAATCAGCAGCTTGCGATCGGTTTTGGGATTGCCTTTGGCGCGGCGGTACTCAACTTATTGCGTGAGCGCATGGATCTCGATATGCTGATGGCATTTCAGACGACTTACTGGGTACTTGGCATCTTGACTATTTTATCAGGGCTGCATTTTTTACGTCTTAAGCCCAATGATGGCGACGGCTTGTATTAGTTGTCTAAAGATATAAACTTAAAAAAACCAGCTTAAGCTCACAAGGCTTAGGCTGGTTTTTTTATTAACCGTATTACAAGAGCTTTTAGGAATAAACCTCAATTATAGTTATTAAAGAACTATAGTTAGTAAAGCTTGCATACTTACGGGGTATGATCGTCATTAATCTGCGATTGAATATAGTTATGCACGCCGACATCGCGGATAAGATCTTGCTGGGTGTCTAGCCAATCGTCGTACTCTTCATTACCGTCTTTTAGCTCGACAAGTAGCTTGCGTGAGACATAGTCTTTGTGCTGCTCACACAGGGTAATCGCATCGGTGATGATGTCGAACTTTTGGCGCTCTAAGCGCAGATTGCACTCAATCATCTCAGGCACGTCTTCTGCGATAAACATCTTGCCGTAGTCCTGCAAGTTTGGCAGACCCCCTAATAGCAAAATGCGCGCAATCAGATCATCCGACCATTTCATCTCATAGATAGACTGTTTGTACTGATTTTCATTTAAAGCCTCAAGACCCCAATGACGCGCAATACGCGCATGCAAAAAATACTGATTAATCGCTATTAGCGACTGTCCAAGTACCTTGTTTAGGGCTCTAATTACTTCTTTATCGCCTCTCATCTCTCTCTCCTAAGCATCTAAAAAACGTAAGCGTTTACATAACTGATATTAGCCTATCACCCGACTTCTAGCCTTGGGTTAATTCTGGCGGTACTTCTGCTATCTGGCTTTGTAGATAATTAGGCAAAGTCACCATATCAATCAGGCGAAGCTGCTGCTCTAACCAATGCGCGTGATCTTCTTCGGTGTCTTGCAGCTGCTCCACCAAGATATCACGAGTGACGTAATCGTGCTCCTCTTCGCATAAGGCAATGCCGTCTTTTAGGTGCTGCTGCACTGCGTATTCAAGATCAAGATCAAACTGTAGCATCTCAGGTACAGTGCTGCCGATACGGATCTCATTCACCGTCATTTTAGGCGTACCGCTGAGCATTAAGATACGGCGAATAATCGCTTGCGCATGCAGGGTTTCATCCTCCATCTCATGGTGGATACGATCATAAAGCTTGCCATAATGCCATTCAGCGTACATCTCAGAATGAATAAAATACTGATCCCGCGCCGCCAGCTCACCGCCTAATAAAAAGTTTAAATAATCGATAACTTTTTGGCTGCCTTTCATAATCGCTACTCCTTTGTTTATTCGCTTTTATCATTATTAGCGCTGTCAATAACACCGCAAGCTAAAACGTAATGAATCAACTGTTGAGTCTAACATAAAGACAGCGCGGGGCTTGTAATATTAAGAACTAAGAATAAGATGCTAACTGATAATTGTTATCAGACTAAATTATTATGAGCATAAGTCGCCGCTACTTTTAGTGCGCTCTTACGTTTCAGCCTTACTTTTGATTGAGGCTTTATGCACCTAGCTGCACACATCAAAAAGCCGCCCTGCTGTGATAAGCAATGGACGGCTGACTCATATCTGACTAGCAGTTTATAGATTATTTATAGGAAAGAGCGCGAATCAAGTGGGCGATACCTAGCGCTATACGGCATACGCTAATACATCAAGTTTGGCGTGATGCTCATCAAGATAGTCATTGACCATAGGCTCACAGCAGCCGCAGCAAGTAGCGACATCAAGGGTGTCTTTTAGGCCATCAAGCGTGTCAATACCTGAAGCTATGGCGGCTTGAATTTGTTTTTCTTTGACGTCGTTACAGATGCAAACGTACATATAACTACCCCTACTTTAAGCTCTTAATGCTATTGGTATGCCAATCACTATAAACTGGCTTAAAACCATTATAATGATAATTATTAGCATTTACAATAACTTTTATAACCATCACTTTTCTCTTGCTAATGCTGTTACTGTTGCTGTTGCTGTTGCTGTTGCTGTTGCTGTTGCTGTTGCTGTTGCTGTTGCTGTTGCTGTGGTTAGGATAACGGATCGCTTCTGTTGCAATAATCAGCAATTAAACTCATAAAAGACGATAACTAAAGAACTTTGTAGCTCTACTTAGCAATATTTACTTAATCGCATATAAATTCATTACTTAATTCGGTAGAATAGGCAGTATGAAGTGTAGCAAATTGCCGATGAACGGTTATTTTTATAGATTGACACTCAAATACCATAAAAGCTAGAATGTCGTCGCTATTACAAATAGTGATTAATATTATTTTTAGTATACAAGTTATGTCAGTACTATAAACGAATGTCATAATTTATTTCTGAGCTATCATTTATGAGTATTTACTGATTTAATACCCTGTATTTGCCGATATCCTATTGTTTCTTTTTAGACGGGTTGATTCACCCATCATTGACTTTTTTGTGAACAGATTTGTGAGCAGATAAGCTATCATCCAAGAGACCTTTATATGTCTAACCCAAATAATGCTATACAGCCCATTGAGCTGTTCAAAGTCTTGTCAGACCCTACGCGCTTGAAGTTGTTCCAGATTTTGTACAAAAAAGAAGCGCGCTGCGTAGGCGAATTAGTCGATATGCTAGATCAGCCGCAGCCGACGATATCGCGGCATCTAAACCATCTCAAAAAGCTAGGTATCCTTAGCTGTGTGCGTGATGGGACGTGGATGTGGTATAAAGTGTCGAATGACATGCCTGACTGGTGTGCTACTATCCTTGAGACCACTTATCAGACACTAAAAGAACAAAACGCACCTATAAAAGAGTTAAGTACCGCTCAAATTGCTGATGCGTAACTGCGCTGATAGTTTATTTATCAGGTAGAGCCACGTAATATAAGAGCTTATGTCATCTTATAAAAAAGCAAAAAAAGACCTATAGCTCACTATTAGCTATAGGTCTCTTAGATTAACACATGAAGTGCAATACCAAATGCAAGGTGAAAAAAAGACCTAGATGCGCTAGCATCAAAGTTTTT